>JAHEJC010000462.1 GCA_024639065.1 Lewinellaceae bacterium
TTCATACCACCATGACAATATCTGAATTTGAGGCCTTCTAACGGAGCAGATGATGAAAAAGTCGATACTATTATTAAGGCTGAGTTATTGGATCGCAGCAATAGCAGATTTCATTATTGCAATCCTTGCATGGATACCGGAAAGAATGGGTTTAGTGGAAATAGCATATCCGATGGGGCTTTTTTCTGTTATTGCATTCTCTTGGACCTTAATGTTGCTAATGGCCGATAGAAAACCAATTGAACGAAAGTGGGTACTGATACCAACTATTATCGTAGTTACATTGATCACTATCGTAAGAGCCATATTTTCTCTGGGCGAAACTATTGAATTCAATTTAGCCCTGCTTCTTTTTGGAATTGCTCTGATTATCCTAATGACGTACAGCTATTTTTATGCGAGCAAACATGAAACAAGCAAGTAATACTGTACTAAATGCGCCTAACAAAAGCATGCAGTTGGACAAAGTGCCTGCTACGCGCACTCTTTTCCACTGATGCTAGACGTTATAGACATCTGCTATATACATTGAGTCTGACACCTTAAATTGCATTTGTGATATCCACATCATATGTGTAGTCTTCTTGCCAAATAACGCAGTGACCATCATTGCAGGGCAGGTATCGTATTATAACGCCATATCACAGTTGAATGGTTTCCCACCGTTTGGCTATAGTATTTGATCAGGATACCAAATTGAAAACCGGGATTTTCTTACTCCCGGTTTTGTGCTTTTAGGTGTATTATTGGAAATAAAGAGCGCAGTTTTTTGGGTCTGAAAATCTGGTGGCTAATAGCAGAATAGTCCATTCTAGTTCTAAAGAAGTATACTAACCGTATTGTTGAATTTATTAGACTCAGTCGAGTTCAAGAATAGGATAATTATCCTTGAATGAGCTCATGATCAGAAATACAGACGCAATTCTTGACTATCATAACTATCGTCGTCATTCGTCGGTTTAGTCACCGTTTTAATGGATTTGGACTAATGGCCATGGACCTTAGTCTACGATTTGAGTGCTGTATCACAGGGTCTTTAAACCAACTGATATGGCTGGAATCATATCTGATACATTTTTCATCGCTACCCTGCCCCATGGGTTTTTGCATAAGTTGAATTAGCCTTGTAAGCCGTTTAATTTAAGTACTTCAGAATCATTTTTTATGATTTGCAGCATCTCTTTACGGGTTAATCCGCTGAAGGGTCTTACCATGGTCCAGTATAAGCCGAACGTGAGTTTGGTGATTGGTTTCACACATAATATTCTGGTTTCTGTGCTTACCTTGGTTTTGCTTTCCTCTATTTGTTCGAATAGAAAATTCCAAACAACTTTTACCCATGAAAAAATAGAGTCATTTAAAAAGTCTTCATAACTTGTAATTTTTTCAATTCTAGGCCTCATCCAAAAACCCGTTATATTTTCATACGGGGGATTCTCTTCAAGCCATGTAAAGCCAATATCGTCTATAAAATCTTGTAAACTACTTCTTTTTGTGGGCAATCCCCGAAGCCTGAATAATAATTTAATTAGCTTCGATTTCGATAAGTCAAAGTCTCGCGCAACATTATATACCTCTTGAATTGGGCAATTTACCACCATTTCATGGTATTCACCGAATGTGTATTGAGGTAGGTATTTGTCAATTAATGTAATTTTTTGCATTGGTATTACCGCGAATAAGAATATTTTTTGTCATATCATTTAGTGGCCAATGTTGCTTTCGCCAACGAGCTTCAGCGAGTCCGAGCGGAGCGAAGCGGAACGGGTTTAACGCTCGGTTATCTTATCAGATTTTACATGGCCTTTCATTTTGGTAGATCTTCAAAACATGGATACATATCTACTGTAAAATTATGGTCGGAAATTTTATGTGTTTTTCTTGTTTCTAAATCATAAATATATTGCTTCATTTCCCACATATGCCCAACTCCTCTGCTGGATGAATAGACAATGTATCTTTCGTCAGGGCTCCATCGGGGGTACATGTCTATATGGTCGCGATTTTCATCAGATATTACCACTTCATTTTTCACCACAAGATTTTCCAGGTCAAAATCTGCATAGGCAATAACTGCATCGTTGTATGTTTCCAGTTTCCCATCGAGGTCCTTCATATAAACAACCTTGGTTTCAGATGGAGAAAGGCTAAGTTTATGTGTAGGATATTTATTTTGGCGCCTCACAGGATAATATTTTTTTGTTTTGGGATCCAGGAGGAGATAGGATTGTGTATAAGGCCATGTATAAAATGGAGTAATATAATTCAATATATACATTGTACGACTTATTCGATAAATAAAAATACGCCCATCCTTCAACCCGCTTTCAGCCCATTCAGTATTGTCCGGATTTGATATTAGTGAAGCGTCATTTATTTGGGCATCAGTCGCTATCCAATAAATTGTGTTATTCCCAAACGTGTTTTTTGCCATTCGATTAAATATAATTCTATTGGAGCCATCCCTGGTCCACGTTGGATTCAAATTTGGGTCCTCTGCATCCGTAAGCGTCTTAAAACCAGTCCCATTAGAATTAATTACGCAAATATGGGTTCTATATTCATTAAATGGCTTAGCATCTGTTTCTCCAGTTGCACGAAAAAAAGTGATCATGTCTCCTTCTTTTGACCACACAGGTTTATGATCACGATGTCCTTCAGTGATGAATTTGGTATCCTTTCCATCATGGATAGTTATACGTAGGCTATTTTGATAGTATACTTTTGTGGATGAAACCCAGCGATTAGACTTAGAGAAAATAACTGGATCATCTTGATCTTGTGCATATGTGGTTACGCTCACAATCAGACAGGCCGTTGCTAATACAATATGTTTGTGAAAACTGAAGGCACAATTTCGGATGTTCATAATTTCCTCATAATCATAATTCAGGTAACAATATTAAGATTTTTTCAGTCAACAATACTTGCATAATACATGAATTCGGTAAAATTCAACAATAATGATGATATTCCATAGTACTATGCAATTGCCAAGGTATTTAACCAATGGCTGTTGCCGAAAGGCAATGGTGGTTTATTAAAATTTGTTAAGTCCAACATCCTTGCCAAATTTATTGAGACAGCACCATTTTCGTGGTGCCTTATTCTATCCGTAACAACCACCCAAACAAAATAAGGCAGACCCTATATGTCTTTGGAACTAAGAGTCAAGAAAAGACGTCTCCATCGCCCCGTGCAATTTTTTTTTGCCTCTTAGGGTATCCCGGTTCTCTTATTCGTTGCTTCGCATTTAACAATCAAGTTTAATGTATACCAACGTTATGATTCGCGATGATAATTATTATCATTGATATAAGGAAATAAAATTGCCGTTGATTTTTTCCCACACATCTTTTTGAGACTTGATAGCCTATGAAAATTTACGGAAATTTTGAGGGTGCATACTCATTGTGTAATAGGACCTTCGCGGCCAACATATAGATGATACTTTCCCTCTTCGTGCGTATCATTCGCTGGTTGGCATCCTCCCTAAACAGGCCTTGTAAAAATGCTACGCACGAAATTATATTTTCTCTTTTTCTCTCCTTCTTACATCTATGTCAGGATCATATTCTTCTCCCTTTTTCCACATTCCATACAATGCTGCTAACAAACTTCTCGCTACTGTTAATTTGGCCTTATGAGACGCAATCCTGTCTTCTAAAGTCAACCTTAAATATTGTCTCCTGAACTGATTATCGTTGGCAAAAATCGATGACTCTACAGCCTGTTTTATTGCATTCTTTAAAGGGCGATTATACTCTTTTGTTAACTCCCGTGAATAAACTTTTTCTCCTGAACTGCGCTCCATGAGTCCAATACCCGCATACATCCACAACTTCTTCTTATTGGCAAATCTATGGGGCGTTTCAATTATGGCGGAGATTGTTGCCGCATGAATCAAACCTATTCCAGGTATCTTCATAAACCTTTTTATCTCAGGATACTGCTTGCTTTGAATTCGTATATTACTTTTAAACTTCTCTTTGGAGACGCCAAGTTGGTCTAATTGGGCCCATAGTTCTTCTACTACCAATTGGGTGACCTTGTTTATGGTAAGCTTTTTTCGCCATTGACCTCTGTGGTTGGCAGAATAGACTGTAGTTCCGCTGCACTTTATTCCATTTTTTCTGAAGCCAGCTTTTATCTTGTTTTTAATCCTTGCCTGGCTTTTCACCGTGTCATGATATGCAAATACCAACTCTTTGAATCGCCTTCGATGATTAACGGGATGATAAATTTCCTTTATGTATTTGCCTCTGGCAAGCTGGGCCAGCTTTTCGGCATCTATCGTATCATCCTTTTGACCTGCTTTACCGATCCATTTGTTTATCTTGGGATCGGTAATGATCAATCGTTCTTGGTGCTTTAAACTTGTTTCAAGCAGCCAGTCCGCCAGTTCGCCTTCTTCAATGAATATTTTCCTTGGCTTGGGTACGGCTTTTACAAAGTCGATAAATTCCTTAACGCCTGTATTCACTTTCGCTCTTTTCGTAGTGATTCCCCTTTCGTTGACCACCGCAAAATCTAAACTTGAAATGTGACAGTCCACACCGATATAGTTCATCTGGGTATCTCCTTTCTGGGTAGGGATTGTTTCTATGGCTAAAAAACAATACCATTTATCATCCAGAGGGGGATACCCGTAGTTTCATAATCTCATTGTGGTTGGTCTGCAATCATGAAAACCTGCGATTCATTGAGATTACCTCAACTTCACCAATATTGCAGATATCAGCACCGAATTGATATTCGGCATTTCATTCCGTGAAACCAGCTTTCCTCATTGCTTCGCCTTTCTTAAAGAGCGCCATGCCCGTTTTCATCTTCCGGAATCCGTGTTTTTGGTAGAAACCTTCTTTTCCTGGTGATGCGTACAGAATGACGTTGCAATGCGAGACTCGAGGCAAGATGTTCTGCATGATTTTCGTTCCAATTCCCTCCCCTTGGTATTCAGCGAGAACAGCACAATCATAGATGGCAGCTTGGTAGGCGCCATCGGATATCGCTCGTCCAAAGCCTATCA
>JAHEJC010000097.1 GCA_024639065.1 Lewinellaceae bacterium
TTCTGTATTTTTTGGCCTTAATGTACCACGAGCAAGGGTGGGTCATGCAATTTCATTTAGGGGCTTTGCGCAATAATAATGAGCGGCTAATGGATTCGATTGGGGCGGATGTGGGTTGTGATTCCATAGGGGACTTTTCACAAGCGGTTGCATTATCAAATTTTCTTAATCGCCTAGACAAAGACGATCGACTTACCAAAACCATTCTTTACAATTTGAATCCTGGTGATAATGAACTATTTGCTTCCATGGTGGGAAACTTTAATGATGGCAGTGTGCCGGGAAAAGTACAATGGGGGTCCGCTTGGTGGTTTCTGGATCAAAAAGATGGCATGGAAAAACAAATAAACACGCTATCCAATATGGGTCTACTCAGTAGATTTGTAGGCATGCTCACCGACAGTCGCAGTTTTTTATCTTTTCCCAGGCATGAATATTTTCGACGTATATTGTGTAATCTGATCGGACAAGATGTAGAAAATGGATTGTTACCCCATGACCTGCCTTGGCTTGGAAAAGTGGTTGAAAATATTAGTTATTACAATGCCAAGGAGTACTTCAATTTTTAATGGTCAAGGTTGATCGAGCTCATCTATTTCAAGCAATAAATTAGCAACTAAAGCCGTCCAGCCGGTCTGATGTGATGCACCTAATCCACGACCGGTCTCACCATCGAAAAACTCATAAAACAAATGAAGATCTCTGAAGTATTTATCTTTAGCAAAAAGATGATTTTTATCCTCGTGGTGGTATTGATATCTTCCGGCGTCGTTTCGTTCAAACAACTTAAGTAACCTATTCGTGAGTTCCGCTGCAATTTGCTTGAGATTCAGTTTATGGCCAGAGCCAGTTGGGAATTCATAGATATAGGTGGGACCAAAGTATTGATAGAATTTGAGCAAGGATCTTATTATCAGGTAATTAAGGGGAAACCAGATAGGGCCTCTCCAATTGGAATTGCCTCCAAACATATCCGTATCACTTTCTCCAGGAACATAGGAAATCCTATGATTACCATGATGTTCAAAAATGAATGGATTATCTTTGTGATACTTTGATAAGGATCGGATTCCATAAGGGGATAAAAATTCATTTTCATCCAATAATTTTTTCATAACATGTTCCAGACGAAAGCCTCTCATTATTGAAAAAAGGTAATGACCCGACGAGTTTTTTTCTTCAATTCGAGAAATAAGAGAAGCAAGATCAGGACGTGTACGAATGATTTTTTGGGCCCTGGAATTGAATTCTTTAAGCCGGTCTATTAAATCACTTTGAATGACTTCCACAGCAAATAAGGGAATTATCCCAACCAAAGAACGGACTTTCATCCGGCTTGAAAAACCATCTTCCATTTGGACCACATCATAATAAAAAGCATCCTCTTCATCCCATAGGGATACATCCTGACCACCAATATTATGCATAGACCAACCTATATTTAGGAAATGTCTAAAGAATTTAGCGGCAGACTCTTCATAAGCTGGATTTTGGAGGGCTAGTTCCAGGGACATTCTTAACATATTCAAAGCGAAAAGAGCCATCCAACTGGTGGCATCGGCTTGCTGTAACTTCCTGATCCCTTTGGGCATATAATTGCGGTCAAATACACCTATATTGTCTAAGCCAAGGAAACCACCTTCAAAAATAGCCATCCCCTCTTTATCTTTTTGATTGATCCACCAGGTAAAATTAATCAACAACTTATGATAACATTTTTCCAAAAAGACATAGTCTGCTTTACCAAAATATTTTTTATCCTTTTGGAAAACTTCCCAAACTGCCCAGGAATGTACCGGTGGATTTACATCCGAAAAGTTCCATTCGTAGGCAGGGATCTGACCATTCGGGTGCATATAATATTCGGTAAGCATAAGTTGTAGCTGATCCTTTGCAAACACTGGATCTACTTCAGCAAAGGTAGTAGTGTGAAAAGCCAGATCCCAAGCAGCATACCAAGGATATTCCCATTTATCGGGCATCGAGATAATATTACGATTAGTGAGATGGGTCCATTGCTCATTTCTTTTATAAATTCGATTTGGAGGATCTTCTCCAGGTCCTCCAAATAACCATTTGTGAACATCGAAATAATAGAATTGCTTGGTCCATAACAGTCCACTGAATGCATTCCAGAGAATTTTTTTTCTGGTTGAAGGTAGATTGGGAGGAGTGATTTCTTTAAAGTATTCATCCGCCTCTGTTTTTCGTTGTACAAATATTTCGTCGAAATCCAGCCAGGGATGGGGATGTGGTTCCCTGCTTAACCTGATCCTGTATATCCGGGATCCGTTGCACTCAATGGTGTCCTTATACCAAGCCGCAGCTTTAGATCCTTCGGTTTTTGGATTCACTGTGGAGGACCCATTTATCACGTGATCATTGACTCCGTCTTTGACATATTTATGAACATTACTGTGACCATAGACCTTCTGATTGTTCGTTTCATTTTCACAGAACAACACCTTCCCCCCATCGTGGTAAAAATAATAAACGCCATTTCTTTCTGATTTAGTAGTCAGGGTACCTGCATCTCTTTTTACGATGATCGGCCGCTCGAAACGAGGATTGTGCTTCCAATAGTTGCGAAACCAAATGTGAGGAAGAACATGAATATTTGCGGGTTCTGGTCCCCGATTAAAAATAGTGATTTTCATCAGGATATCTTCCGGGTTGGCTTTGGCATATTCGATCAAACAATCAAAGTACTTGCCATCCTCAAAGACACCGGTATCGAGTAATTCATATTCTGGTTTTTCCCTTCCAATTTGATTACCATTCAATAAATCCTGATAGGGGAAAATCTTTTGTGGATATTTATATAAGTATTTGCAATAAGAATGGGTCGGGGTTGATTCCAAATGAAAATAGAGTTCTTTGACATCTTCTCCATGGTTGCCCTGGTTATTGGTAAGTCCAAAAAGACGCTCTTTGATAATTGGATCATTGCCATTCCAAAAAGCAGGTGCCAAACACAGAATCTGATCTTCTTCACAAAAACCAGCGATGCCTTCCTCTCCCCAGCGATAGGCATTGCTCCTGGCATTTTCATGAGAAATAAAATTCCAGGTATCCCCGTGTTGACTGTAATCTTCACGCACGGTGCCCCACTGTCGTTCGGCCAGGTATGGACCCCATTTTTTCCAAGACTTATGCTCACCACTGGAGTGCAACCTTTTTCGCTCCGCATTTATATGTATACTTCTTTTATTTTTCATACCTCAATTCAAAATAAATCCAGTTTATAAAGAGTATATATTAGCTAAAAGAGTACAAATCTAAAAAGAGCTCTACAACTTTTAACCTCTTACTAAATTATCTTCTTGAATATTACCTCAT
The DNA here is from genome assembly GCA_024639065.1 of Lewinellaceae bacterium. GTDB lineage: Bacteria > Bacteroidota > Bacteroidia > Chitinophagales > Saprospiraceae > JAHEJC01. The sequence goes on from JAHEJC010000097.1 coordinate 3,340, forward strand.
GCCCTGTAAAATTTATCGTTCATTTTAATTGGAATTTTGAAATATAAGCCGCTAATCCAAACCATCCATAAGGCAGATCTATCATATAAATGGGTCCTTCTACCGGATTTTTTTTCGGTTTATCAAAAAATAGTCTCACCTATTTCTGTTCAACGCTTCTTAGGTTGGTTTAAGAATTTATTAGGATTTCTCGAATTGATTAAACAATTTATGTAACTTTCTATGGGTATAGTTCGTAATAAGTAGATAGACTATTTTGAAATTTAAAAGGTCCGCAACTACTTTAAAACTTTAACCATACCAAATGATCTGGCATTACCTCAAATCCACCCTGCGAAGTTTTGGCAAGAATAAGACCTTTGTATTAATTAATATTCTGGGTTTAGGAACAGCCATAGCCTGCTGTATTGTCGCCTTTCTTAATTGGAATTTTAATGCAAAATTTGATACACAACATGAACAAGCTGATAAAATCTACCGGATAAATTTTAGCCGAACCACCAATGGCCGCTTAGTAAACAACGGAAGTTGCCCATTACCGCTTGGAGAAAGTATTAAAAACTCCATAAGCCAGATTGATCAGGTAGTCCGGGTCTATCCATCGGGAGGTAATTTCAAGTTTAAAAATGAGTTGTTTCGCACTTCTTTGGCCGGAGTAGATCCGGCATTTTTTGAACTATTTAATTTCGATTTTACCCACGGATCAGCTGATGCTATCCAGGATAAACGTACGATTTTTATAAGCCAGGAAATCAATGAAAAATATTTTAGAGATCTTCCAAATCCGGTTGGAGAAACTGTTACCTATATTGATGGAGAGCAACGGATTGATTTTCGTATTGGTGCTGTATTTAAAGACCAACCCCAGAATTCAAGTTTTTACGGTAATGAAGCTTATATACATTATGATAATATCCTTGAGCTTTATGAATGGGATCCCACCGATTGGGCGCTCTTCAATTCAACTTTTATAAGTCTAGATGATCCTACGGCTGTTCCTACAATTGAATCACAGTTGCAAGCCTTTGTGGATATTCAAAATGAAGCCAAGAAAGATTATATGGTGAATCAATATTATTTAGATCATTTCCCAGGAATGGCGGTAAGAGCAGAAAAACAAGATCTTAGAAATCATTGGTTTCATCAGAGTCTTCCTGTTTCTGCAGCTTCAGCTCCGGGGATTATGGCCCTGCTCATTTTGTTGATAGCTTGTTTTAATTTCACTAATACTGCGATCGCGATTTCCAATCAACGCATCAAAGAAATTGGTATTCGGAAAGTACATGGTGCTCAAAGGAGTCAGTTGATCACACAGTTTTTGGGGGAGAACCTGCTTATCTGTTTTATTGCCTTACTTTTTGGAGTATTCTTGGCTGCCTTCCTGGTACCCAAATACAGTGCGATGTGGATCTTTCTGGATATCCATTTGAACTTAATAGAAGATACAATGCTATTGTTATTTTTGATTGGATTGCTTTTCTTCACTGGTTTGGTGGCCGGCTCGTATCCAGCCTTTTACGTAAGTAGCTTTCAACCCGAAACCATATTTAGAGGAACGGTAAAATTTAGCGGATCCAATCCGTTGACCCGGGTTTTACTCATGTTGCAATTCACTATTTCCTTGATTGCCTTGGTGTGTGGATTTGCTTTTCTGAAGAATGCGGATTACCAAAGTGAATACGATATTGGATTTGATACCGAAACGACTGTTTATGCCAATGTAAAAAATGAGGCTGGCTACCGAACCATGCGTAATGGTTTATTGGGAATTTCCGAAATTCAAGAAATCGGAGGATCTAGGCATAGTGTGACCGCCTCATGGTATAGCGATCCAATCAAGGTGGGGACAGCAGAGCACGATGTAGACATTATGGATATAGGCGCTAATTATTTAAAGGCTATTGGCGCCACACTTTTAGTTGGACGAAATTTTCAAGAAAATAGCCAGACAGATGTGGAACGATCAGTCATCATAAATGAGGAATTAGCTAAGACTTTTGGATGGGAAGATCCCATTGGAAAGCGAATGGTGTTGAGAGATACCATAGAATTATTTGTGGTGGGTATGGTAAAGGATATGCTGGTTGGCGGAGCACTCTGGAATCCAGTACGCCCTATGATTATGCGTCATGTATTACCAGAAAGATTTAGGTTTATTTCTGTCAAAACAGATCTAGATAATGCGCGCTTAGTTAAAAGTAAAATGGATGAAAGATGGAAAGAAGTTTTTCCAAATGAGCTTTCTACCGTTGCTTATATGAAGGATCAAAATACAGAGGCCGCAGAGGTAAACCTTAATATCAGGGATTTATTTCTCTTCTTAGGAGTGATCGCTGTTTTATTATCAGCTATTGGTCAGTTTAGTTTGGTATCATTAAATTTAAAGAAGCGACAAAAAGAAATTGGAATCCGCAAAGTTCTTGGTGCTTCCACATTGAGTATTACCAATCGGGTAAGTAAAGAATTTGTCATCATCTTAATTATCGCATCAATTCTAGGTACTTCATCAGGCGCTTTCCTATCCAATATGTTAATGTCCAGTATATGGAGCTATCATGTTTCCGTCAATACCTCTATCATCATAATCTCCATAGCTATTCTCTTTTTTATAAGTGTTTTGACGGTGGGTTATAAGATATTTTTGGCTGCTTCCGAGGTGCCGGCCATTTTTTTGGAAGATGGTTAAAGTATACCTAATTTAATATTAGATAGGCTAGAACCAGGCTATTTCCATTAATGAAGAGCAATAGATCGTATTAAAATCCTTTAAAAAGTTTACTGGATCGTTATTAATTAAAATTTTAAGAAATTTAGCACAGCTTCATTTTCATCTAATGCATGATCAGGTCTTGGATAATCCTTATTAAAGACTTTTAATTCATCCTTGGATAAAATGGTTACAAAATCTTCCAGATAGCCATCATCGTAGGGAATACTGCTGGCATTTAATTTAAGATGATGCGCAAAAAAATTATAAGCTGCTGTTCTTTTGGAATAACCATAATCATGCTTTTCCATGGGTAGATGTACGTTTTCTACCTTATGTTCAACACCATACGCTGCGAATACCTTTTGGATATATGGATATTCTATTCGAGGTGTATTACGGGTCCAGTCTCCACCATTAGAGATTAATAATAATGGTCTTGGCGCACATAAAGCGGCTATCTCAACATTGTTTGTTTGATGGTCAATACTTTTGTGAATGGGCATTCCGCTTTCGCAAACACATCCACCAAAAAAATGAGCAGAAACCTGTACGGCGGGAGCGGATGCTTTTATCCTATCGTCTATAGCCGTTAAGATAAATGTTTGGGTGCCTCCACCAGACCCTCCGGTCATACCAATACGATCAGTATCTACATCTGGTCGTGAGCATAGATAGTCAAGAACCCGTTTACTATTCCAAGTCTGAAGAAGTAGTGCTATAGATATTTTATGATCCACTTGGTCGCATTCACCATATCCAACCATGTCGTAGGCGAAAACCACCGCACCCATCCTGGCAAGAACCGCACATCGCAATTGAACATAATCTGTAAATCGCTTATCTCGAAGATGACCATGAGGACATAAGATAGCCGCATAATTCTCTTTTTTTACATTGGGTGTGTACAGATTACCAGTTATATAAAATCCGGGAAAACTTTCTAAAGCAATGTTTTCTACCGAATAACCATCCATTTCTTTCTTACTGTGAAGTATGGTTTTGGTAGTGGTGGGTATTTTTAATAATTTATCTAGTTGCATGCCTTCTTTAATACCTGACTTGATTTTATCCGCCCGAAGCTTCCATGCTGCTAAGTCCTGCCATTCGGTGGCAAATTTTTTCATCATTAGATTCGCTTCGTCTTCCGTCCAATGATGACCTTGGCAGAGCAAAGTGTCTTGAGCGAGTAAGGTCAAACCAATGGAAACAAAAAAAATAATATGTAGAAAAGTTTTCATGATATAGTTAATATTTTTTTCAGGTAATCCATAAACCTAATTTCGTTATGTACGTAATTGTTACAAAGCAAAATAAGTACTTTCATTGCTAAGGTCCTTAATAATCAATTCAGGAATAGGCGATCATAAATGAACCTTACCATATATCAAAATAACAAAATTTCCTTGCATGCGTATGACATACTTTGATTCTACAATATGATTCCAGATTTTCACATGTTAACATACCTGGCCTTTCACCGGTTTTAAAAACCCAATTTGATCCAACAATTTCAAATACTTAGGATTCGGATCAACATAAGGTTTGATAAGGTAAAATTGAATATCGAGTAAGTTTGGGCCATGGAGGTTGACAGCTTTTTGCAGTGCCTCAAATCTCAAATCATTTTTTATCATGGCAAAATAGATGACAGCTCATGGAAAGGCGATACGAACTGATGATTGTCGAGATGATGTAGGCTATCTAAATAAGCTAGTGCTTGTTTAGAATTACCGACTTTCCGTAAATAGATCCCAGATAAGAAAGTCCAAAATCGTTTTAAATGGTCTTGAATTTTTCCGCATGAACCATCGCGGCGTCATAAGCCTTGGTAAGCAAGTAATAATTTAAGGCTGGTATGGAGCCAAATGGACTTGGAGTTCTCAGTAATTATTGTTTATCAATCAGTGCTTTGTCTGCATTCAACTGATTATTTTGCAAAAATGACCATGCTAAAAAACCACATAACTTTAAGTATATTCCAGATTCGTTTTTTACCTAATTGGAATTCTTCTATGGCAAGGCCAGCTTGGTTATTTCGTAGAAAAAAAAGCATAATCAATCCGATTTTGGCATTGAGCTCCAATGCTTTTTTATAGCTCTCGTTAGCAGCTTCCATATCTCAATCCCATTGGTTTGGACTACCCATCCCCAGCCTGTCCGATGACTTGCTTTTTGACAATTGGACCACAATTCTTTCGTTTTAAGAATCAATAGTTTCTCAGCGGTGTTCTAATTTAGAAATAGTTACTATTTTACAAAAAGGAAGGTTTTCATTTTGCAAGTCTTATTGTAATTTAGAGGTTTGAAGAAAGCAGGCAAAACGTTGATTTGGAGGTTAATAAAAAATAAGCAAAGAAATTGAAGACTCAGATTCAGTCAATTTTAATAGTACTCATACTTTTCACCTATGCCTCGGTGAATGGTCAGTCATTCATTGGAAAAGTTTTGGATAGCGAAACCCAAGAGCCTATTCCTTATGCAGAAGTGTACTTAGTGGACTTAAAAACCGGAACCATCACAAATGAGTATGGTATATTCAAATTTGAATATTTTAATCAAACTAATGTTCATATCCAGGTGACCTTTCTGGGATACAATGCCATCGACCAGATCATGAATTTTGACACGATGCAGGAAAAGATATTTTATCTGAAAAGAGGTCACTTTGAATTAGAAGAAGTTATCGTTTCTGCACCCTCGGGAAAATTGCAAGTTGAAAATATTGTACACGTTGAGCACTGGAGACTTACCGATTTACTAGAGACTTCTCCACTAACCTTGGCAGAAGCTCTAAGTTCGATTCCAGGAGTTGAACAGACCACCACAGGTGTAGGCATTGGGAAGCCTGTGATCAGAGGTTTGTCTGGGAACAGAATTGTAACCTTCGCCCAGGGAATCAGAATTGAAAATCAACAATGGGGTGACGAACACGGACTGGGTGTAGGCGAAATTGGAATAGAGAGTGTAGAAATCATCAAAGGACCGGCATCCCTACTTTATGGTTCGGATGCATTGGGAGGGGTGCTCTATTTTGTAGATGAAAGATATGCCAGTCAAAATACTATAGCAGGATTTGTGGAAACCAAGTTTCTTTCTAATACATTAGGTTCTTTTAATAATATCGGATTAAAAATTCATAGTGGTAAATTAAAATTTAACTTATTCGGTACATTTTCTTCTCAAGCTGATTATAAAACTCCAGATTTTGACCGGGTCTACAACACCCGATTTGACCAAAAGAATATAAAAACGTCGATTGGGTTTAATACTAGAAATTGGATTACAAATTTTAGATACGCCTATCTGCAAAATAATTTTGGGATCGTTGAAGATGCCATTTATATAAATTCCAATGACAGAAAACGTACCCTTCCTTTTCAGTCCATAGACAATCATAATTTGAGTTTTGAACATATTGTATTTACTGGAAACTCAAAACTGAATTTGACATTGGGTTACACAAATAACTATAGAAGAGAATTTGAGGAGGATATCAAGGAACATGCACTGGGCCTGAAATTAAATTCCTATACCTACAATTTTAAATGGTATTCGCCCACTTTCAAAGAGAGCTTTGATTTTATTATCGGTTCTCAGGGAATGGTTCAATCCAATGCAAACAATGGTGAAGAAGTTCTAATTCCTGATGCCAACATGACGGACTTGGGTATTTTTTCCATTGGAAATCTAAAAATTAATAAACTGGACTTACAGGGAGGAATAAGGGCTGATTATCGGAAAATTGATACCGAAGCCATGGACACGGATGAAAGCAGTTTTCCAGCACTACAGAATTCCTATAACGGACTAACATTTTCAATCGGAGGTAGCTATAAATTGGAAAAGACAAAATATCGAGCTAATATTTCCAGTGGCTTTAGAGCACCAAACACTACTGAATTACTTTCGAACGGTGTGCATCATGGAACTAACCGCTACATAAAAGGTGATGTGAATCTTACCAATGAAAACGCCACCCAAATCGACTTTTCGTTTGATTTCCAAGAAGAACATTTTAGCCTTTCCGCCAACGCTTTTTACAATGCCATCCAGAACTATATTTTCCTTTCACCCACCAATACATTTATAGAAAGTAATCCCGTATTTGATTACCTACAGACAAACGCCTCTTTGTATGGAGGTGAATTCGGATTTCATTATCATCCCCACAAAATTCACTGGCTGCATTTGGATAGCAATCTATCCACTGTTTTAGCTGAAGATAAAGATGGTAATCCATTGCCTCTCATTCCCCAAACCAAAATCAATTCTACCATAAGTGCTGAAATCTCGAATAAGGGAAAGTTACAATTGAAAAAATTTTTTCTTCAACATATATACAAGTTTAGACAGCAGAGAATTGGGCTATTTGAAACCGAAACCAATGATTATAGTCTTATCAATATGGGATTAAACCTAGATATCTTAACTCAAAATAATCCGATAGAAATAACCGCCGGTGTCAAAAACCTATTGAATACAACGTACATTGATCACCTTTCCCGGTTCAAGGTCTTAGAAATACCAAATCAGGGAATTAATTTTTATACTGGAATAATTATACAACTGGACCGCGGTATGGATAAGTGATCAGGGTGACTCAAAGCATGCATTGCCAATAACTAATTGTCATTGCGGTGTCTGAAATGAAGGTGGCGATCTCACTTCACCTTATGAATAGAGAGATTGCCCTTTTTAGTCACTTAAAAGCGGTTAAACTCAGGTACATTGATCCACATTGAGGCGGTCTTTCATAGAGAAAATTTAAGTATAATCCGACCCCACTGACTTATCTATCATTTAACAACAAGAATATCTTTTCATTCATGGCCCTTTTCCTTAAATCGGTAAAAACTAATAAACGCAAAAGCGCATAAGATACACCCTACCACGCCTGAAAGTCGGATACCAAAATCATCATCCGGATCTTTTCCAAAAAGGATTAGAATAGCAAAGATCGCAACGCCTAAAGTTTGGCCGATTTTAATAGCCAGATTCCGGACGGCGAAATACATGGCTTCTTTTTGTTGCCCCGTTTTTTGGTGGTTATCTTGGGAAACTTCTGCAATAATTGCATAGGGGATGATGCCCAGCGAGGCTAATGGAAAAGAGGCCAGGATGGCAAATCCAAAGATTTGCATTTTTGGAGGGAAGGGTAAATGGCCCAAATAAAAAATACCCAGCAGTAAAAAGCTTAAATAGGCCAAAGAGAATAAAATGATTCTTTTCTTTCCATATATCTTAACCAACTTAATAACTAAAGGGTAAAAGCACAAAGAGATAATTACCATGACACCCATTACCTGACCACCCAAGGCTTCCTCAAGATCTAGCAATACCCGAAGAAAATAAAGTAATCCACTAACGATAACGGTTAGTGAAATAATATATAAGGCTTCTGCTAAAATAAATCGCCGAAAATTTGAATCACCAATAGTTTGTTTTATTGATGATTTCAGTCCTATGGTAGCAGGAATTGCCGTACAGTGTTTAACTTCATCAATAATAAAAATGGGAACGGCTAAAAAAATTCCAGCTAACAACCCTAACGAGGTGATAGCCCATTGCATCGCTTGCATCTTGGTTTGAAGATGAAATAATCCTTTCATAGTATCAGCCAGCAATGGTGTCTGAGAAGAGATAATAATACCACCCACAAAGCCCGCCGATAACCAAGCTGAATAATATACTTTCTCATCAGTCGTTGTTGCCAACTCGGGCAACAATGCAGTATAGGGAACGATGTAAACCGTAAGAGATATGTAAAATAATGCCTGCGTAATGGCCAACCAAACATAGTTTTCAAAATGCTCACCAGTGTTAATAGGTATAAAAATCAGAGCACAAAAAAATACTGAAGGAAGAATAGCCCATTGCATAAAGGGTATGCGCCGTCCATTTTGATGCTTAGAATGGTCGCTATAAAATGCAATAAGCGGATCGGTTATTGCATCAACCAATCGGCCGCTGGCCACAATAAGAGAAAGAACCGAAAGAAAACCAAATACAGCTATTTGAGGTACCAATGGAGAAAGCCCTGAATTAGTTGGAGGAAGATAAATATAGATCAACATCACCGTTATGATGTTAGTTAATATGGACCATCCCAGCATTCCGCAGGCGTATCCAATAATTCCTTTTTTGGTTAGTTTTTCTGTCATTCCAGTTCTGGGAAATTCAATAGAGCTACAGGTTAGCGTAAGGTAAAATAACTTATGCTTCTCAAAATTTTAAAAAATCAACTTGTTACTTATAATGATTAAAATCATGCTATAGTAAAGGTCCATTCAGTATTCCTCGGGACAAGATACAAAAATCGAATACCTCAGAAAGTCCGGTTTGTTGATGATTTTAACATTGCGATAATACATCTCATGACCCTAAAAACTAGGTCTTGATCTCTAGGTATGGTTATCAAATGTTTGCTGCTCTGGTTAAAATATAATTTGTACTGCATCATGTTTTCTATGGCTTTAGGGTTCCTTTTTGGGTTAAGGTCAAAAAAGGTTCCTTCATTACAATCAGGCATTGAAGTTGGTAAACGTTATGCTATTTGGCCTTTACTGAACTAGACCTATTGGTCATTCAATTTACTGTAAATCCATAAACTGATAATGATCACCCGATGAAGAGACCGAAGTCATTTTTTACGGTTATGTCCAAATGTATTTTTGTCAAGTGAGCTAGATTTATTATAGCTTAATTGTGGAATGAATAATTTGGTTAAGAAAAAATATTCCACCATGAAAAATAAATTAATCTTACTGATATTTGGTTTTAGTAGCCTGTTTTTGGTTCAAAATATATTTGCTCAGCAAGAACCCGAGATTACGGCTAAGGACCTTGGCCATCATGAATTCAAACACGCCATCAACGCGTGCCCTGGAGGAATAGCCTTTGGCATATTTTCTGTGAATTATGAACACCTGTTCAATTCATACCATGGTCTAATGGGTCGTGTGGATTATGAAGCGATACCAAAAAGCTATACTGATGCAGATATTGAGTCAAATGGAGTAGCTGTTATAGTGAATTATCGCTACCATTTTTCAGGAGAATTAAAATCCATTTTTCTGGGTTCCTATCTTAGATTTCGGACCTACACTGGATCTGGTAGGTTAGAATCAACTGAATTCGATTTTACAATTCCTGAGCTGACGCTAGGGCTAAACCTGGGAAAGAGGTGGGTCTGGGACAGTGGATTTAATATTACATTCGCCTTGGGCTATGGTTTCTCCGAAGATTGGAGGGAAGCCAATCCCACCAGTAACCTGATCAAAGCGAATGTAGACCAGTTTACCGAACAATATGATTTCTTTGATCCTTTCTTAGGTGAGTTTTCTTTGGGCTATGCATTTTGATAAGTTTTATTGGTTGAGGGGTTCAGTGGTTTAGAAAATGTATTGGCTTGAATAAGTTTTTCTGCCACTTGTCAAACGCTGGTGGCAAAAAAGCAGTTATCAGGTGGTTCAAAGATTACCCGATAATGTTTTTGCTTCACATAGCTTTGTAAATAAAGTCACTGCACCTACAATCGTTACTACGGATACAACACTAATCTTCCCATATCGTCTGCTGGTTGGGGTAGATTTGAAATTGGATAATTATTGCGGATTAGCCAAAAAGTAATTTTATGCAATCAGTTATTGAATTGGCCTTAATCTTGAATCTTATAGACACATTACGCTAACACCAGTCATCTAAATGATTGTGCACTGACTTCTGATAAAGTTTTGGGTAATTGTGTATAAAGTTAATAAATTTAAGCACCTATTTGCGTGTATAAACTCACCTGGTGTGTTTATACAATTGTTGGCGGTAATTAAAACAAGCCAAGAAAGTCATGAACTACCAAACTTATGAACCTAGTAACGACCTAAAACACTTTGTGAACTGCTATTGGACATTGGAATTTCCGAAAGAAGAGAATCCCCAAAAGCAAACGATAGTCCCCGATGGACATATAGAAATGATCTTTCATTATGGTGACTTATATAAGCAATACCTTGATATTGGAAACATTCTTATTCAGCCGAGATGCTTTGTTATTGGACAACTGACCCAGCCGCTTGAAATTGAACCAACAGGTGAAACTGGGATTTTTTCTATCCGCTTTCAGCACTATGGTTTTTTGGCATTTGCGACCATTCCGCTTAAAGAAATGGAAAATAAGGCTATTTCTTTAGAAATTCTTTTTGGTAAAGATGGACAGGATATAGAAAAAAAGATTCTAAATGCAAAATCTACCCAACATAGAATTGAATTAGTCGAACTATTTCTTACTAAACGGTTGGTTGATATTAAAACTATTGACCGCATTGTAAAATCGACTGTTGAAACTATTTTAACAGCAAACGGACAAACTCAAATTGAAAAACTTGCTGCACAAATAAATATCAACCGCAGACAATTGGAACGTAAATTTTCTTCAGCTATTGGCTTAAGCCCGAAACAACTTTCCAAGACAATAAGGTTGCAGGCTACTCTTAAAATGTTATTGAACAAGCAATTTACAAGCCTTACTGCATTAGCATATCAAGGCGAATATTATGACCAAGCTCATTTTATCAAGGATTTTAAAGAACTGACAGGATTTACTCCCAAAGAATTTTATAACAACAACTTAAAATTGTCTGCTCTTTTTTACGGCACTGACTGAAGGTCGCATTTTTACAATTTTGCAAAAGGAATAGTTATCATCTTTGGCATGTAACTTAAATAATTTAATAATGGATAATCTAATCACATGGTTTGAAATACCTGCCACGGATTTCAAAAGAGCCATAACATTCTACAAAGCAATTCTTGGAATAGAAATTAAGGAGACCGAAATGTTTGGTACGAAAATGGGCTTTTTCCCTTCAAATGACAAAAACGTTTCGGGAGCAATCGTTCAGGGGAAAGATTACAAACCGACCACAATCGGAGTAATCGTTTACCTAAATGGAGGTAAAGATTTGCAATTTGCATTGGATAAAATTGAGTCTAATAATGGAAAAATTATTGTTCCGAAAACTCAAATCAGTCCTGAAACAGGATACTTCGGAATGTTCATTGATACAGAAGGAAATAAAATGGCAATTCATTCAAAAGAATAGATATGAAAACAATAAAGATACTTTTTACTTTTTTAGTACTTGGAGTGTACCCTTATCATTTGTTCGCGTCAAATTCATTTCAGCAAATCAATCGCAACGGGATAGAAAATATGAAATGGTTGCTTGGAGTGTGGGAAAATCACACTCCAAGGGGCATAATATATGAATCTTGGGAACTTGTTAACGAATCGGAGTTTTTGGGAAGAAGTTTTGCTCTTAAGGCAAAGGACACTATAGTTTTTGAAACAGTTCGGCTCGTTCAAAAAGGAGATGAAATTCTTTACATTCCCACAGTCAAAGATCAAAACAATGGAAAACCGGTGATGTTTAAGTCAACTTTTATCTCACCTACAAAGTTCATAGTTGAAGCCCCTGATCATGACTTTCCTCAAACCATATCCTATACCCGAATTGCTAAAGATCAGTTTGTGGCCGAAATATCTGGTGAAGAAAATGGTGTTATGCGTTATCAGGCTTTTTCAATGAAATCTAATCTGAGGTCAATAAATATTGAAATAGCCCGGAGCGTTTTTAAGTATTTTAACGAACACAAGTGGAGTGATATGGCCAACCTTTATTCAAATCCTGCTGAATTCAAAGATCCATCATTTGGTTTTGAAACCATCCTTCAAAATCAAAAGCAAATCATCAACAAGTATGAACAAATGGAGAATATTTCTCCTGACATTCAGGATACTATTGTCGAACTCTACGCAACAGATGATCAACACGTAATTGTCGAGTTTCTATCATCTGGAAGCAATACCGATGGCTCAAAATGGAAATTATCGCTTGTCACGATTTTTACAATAGAAAATGGTCTAATAACCAAGGATTTTACATATTACGATAAGCCATAATAGGAAACATTATTGTTGAACAAATAAAGTAATTACATCAACACACACTATGAAAAACCTAAAGACATGTAGAGTCAATGTAATGATCTCTAACATGAACAAAGCAATTGAGTTTTATCAAGACAAATTAGGTCTCCAACTAGTAAATAGATACGGAGATCACTATGCTGAAATTCAGGCACCAGATTTGTTAATTGGCTTGCATCCAACTACAGAAAAGGTTGTTCAAGGAAACAATCTTTCGATTGGGTTTGGTATGTTGAGTTTGATTCTACCATTAAAGAATTAGAATCCAAAGGGTTAGACTTTAGATTGGAACAAGATGGTTGGATTCGATTAGCCCATTTTACTGATATGGATAATAATCAACTCTTTTTAGCTGAAAGAAAAGATTAAAACCAATTAGCAATAGTGGTTGGCGGTATTTTAAAAATGATATGAGTAATTATCAAGTTGAGATTAGAAAACTTCAAGTAAGCGAGTACCAAGCCTTAAGAAAGACTACGGGATGGGAATCAGTTGAAGACGATGTAGTTAGGAATGCCCTAATAACTGACTTATTTTCGATTTGTGTTCTCAATAAAAACAAGGTATCAGTGAAGACTGCCTGAACACCATAGCCGACCAGGATCTTTTTCATTTCCGGTATTTAGGAAAAGTACAGGCCAAGGGCAAACAACAGGCTGTCGGGATCTATGAATGCTTTGACGCTGATGAAAAAATGATCAGATCATTAAAGAATGAAACCCTTGATATCTTCCAAAAAGGATTGGATTGCTTTTAGGCACAGGACTTTGCCCAATCAACTGCTGGTTTGATAATGTCCTAAAAATAAATCCTGATGACAGGGTCGCCCACTATTTTAAAAACAGAGGGGCAGGATACATACTTGATGGGGTAGAAGATGATTGGGATGGCGTTGAAAAATTGATCACGAAATAAATTTATAATAGTTCTGGCGGGGTATGTATCGAAGGTTTCCCAATGCCGCTATGACGATCAACCCATGATTTGGTCAATAATGCCTCAGTATCAAGCGTAGGAGAGGAAATCTTAAATGAAAATTTCTACAATTTTATTCTTGGTACCGACTACCACAATAACCAGTATAACGTTTTCACGCTTTCCGACAATTCTGCATACGAAATCGAAGACGAGTCCTCCGAGAGTGGTTTTGCTTTAGCTAAAATCGCTAATTAATTCCTGGATATATAAATTTAAAAAATTGGATTGGTTATATTCATTGTTAGTTTGAATTAGTGAATCTGGTATGAGAATCTTGGATACAATTTTAGCAGGATTTATTCAGATTCATAATGTTTTCAATTGGATAAATTATGCGTATGGTGAAGTACCAAAGTGGCGGGCATAGGATTTTGACATTTTACTTTTTGTTGTTTTTTAGCTACTGCACTTTTGCACAGCAGCACCTAGATTTGATTGATTCGACAAAAAAAGAAATAGAGGAAACTGATGAATCTGTACAGAAGGCTGACTTGTATCTTGATCTTGCCCTGTTCTATAGAGAAATTTCTGTCGATTCTGCTCTAGTATATTTTGATAAGGCAGTTCTTTTGATTGATACCGTTCAACTTTCACCATTGCGAACGAAGTATTTCTATTTCCTAGGAGAGCACTACTATATCACTGGGGAATATACAAAGTCATGGAGCGCCTTGCTTAAATCAGCTGAAGGTGCTGAGGAATGGAAGTTTGAGATAGATCTTGGTGTCATAAAGAATAAAATGGCGGGCGTCAAAATCAGCATGGCTCAGTATGATGAAGCTCTTCCATTACTGATGTCGTCTATTGAATTACTTACTGCCAAGAATGATATTTCGACCTTAGCCAATGCGTATAATAGCCTTGGAACTCTAATGGAAAGAACCAAGCGTCTTGAACAGGCTCAGGATTACTATCAGAAAGCACATGATTATGCTAATGATGCTGAGAATTATCGGCTTGCCCATGGAGTACTTAGCAATTTGGCCATGACCTATTCCTTACAAGGTGATCACCAAGAAGCGGTTCCACTTTATAAAAAGGTAATAGAATTTGGAAGTGAGAATGGTGAGGTAAGGACTACGGCTTTAGGATATACGAATTTAGGCGTAGTGTACAATCTGCTCAATCATTTAGATTCTGCAGAGATTTCTATTTTGAAAGCTATTGAATTGTTTGATGAATTAAACAATCCCAGAGGGAAAGCAGCTGCATCCAGTCAACTTTCTAAAATATATTTAAAGCAATCAAAGAACAGAGAAGTAGTCAACTTACTATTGCCACAATACGACATCGTTAAGAAAAATAAATTTAAAAGATTCGAAACCAATATTGCTGAAAATTTAATGCTTGCGTATCGCAATCTTGAGGATTTTGAAAAGGCCTACTACTATTCCACTTTGCTATCTGA
>JAHEJC010000463.1 GCA_024639065.1 Lewinellaceae bacterium
TTTACAGTTGGGATACAATCTTCCCGACCAAATCGTTAACAAAGTAAAATTAACTGGTTTGCGTATTTATCTATCTGCTAATAATCTATTTACCATAACTGATTACAATGGATTTGATCCAGAAATTGGCACCTCAGGGTGGATTCTAGATACAGGAATCGACAAAGGATTTTATCCTTCCAACAAAACCATTGGAGTTGGACTTAAAGTAACCATGTGATAAAAAATATTAATATGAAATATTCAATCTATATAATTTTAGTTGTTTTATTTTTTGTTTATTTGGGTTGCTCCAAAGAAGAATTGGAGGTAGAACCTGTAAACGAATTTTTATCCGAAAACTTCTACCAAACGGATGATCAGGTATTCTCTGCATTAGTAGCAGCTTATGATCCTATGGGATGGACCATGGCTTTTGGCCAATGGATTTCAGAAGTCATGTTTAATGAGATTCGATCTGATAATGCAAACGCAGGTGGAGATCCTTCTAACAATGATCAACCGGGATGGCAGGAATTTGACGACTTCACCAATACAAATACGAACACGGTTATTCATGCTATGTACCGCAGATTCTATATTGGCATATTCAGGGCAAATCTGGTCATCTATAAACCTGAAAATACTTCTCCAGCAATAGATCGGTATCAAGCAGAAGCCAAATTCTTAAGGGCTTATTATCATTTCGAATTATTTAAGCACTTTGGACCCATTCCTCTGGTAAATGAAGCATTGACTCCTGCGGATATCGATAGATCTCGAAATACTTTATCTGAAATATTTTTATCCATTGAACAGGATCTTCAAGATGCCATTAATGTTCTCCCGGTAAGCGTCTCATCATCTGAAGCTGGCCGTGCTTCTAAGGGAGCTGCACAGGCATTATTAGGCAAAGTATACATTTACTGGGCAGATCTTTTAGGGGACGATGTAGCTAAATTTGATCAGGCTGCCACCCAATTAAGATCGGTCGTGGAGTCAGGCGTTTATGAGCTGGAAGATGATTATGCAGCGCTTTATGCATTTAGTGTTAAAAACCCAGCAGAATCTGTGTTTGAAATTCAAAAAACAAATTTATATCCCAGTGATTGGGGCTGGTTTGAAGGTATAGAAGGAAATGGTATCGTTCAATTATGTGGCGTGCGCGGGTTGTGCTCAGCACATCCGGAATATCAGGAAGGTTGGGGTTTTATGTTGCCCACACCCTCTTTAGTTGATTTTTATCTAGGCGATGATCAATACCGGATGGACGCTGCCATTATTTCTGAAGCTGAATTAGCCCAAGATATCGAAGATGCAGGTGCTTCCTGCGATGTGGTTGTGGATAATACCCAGGGCAATCCAGTGGATAATACCGGATATTGGCAAGAAAAGTATGCAAACTTCAAAGCCTATGAAGGCAATAATACAAACGGAGGAGACCCCAATTTGACCAAAGATGATAATATTTATTCAATTCGATATGCCGATGTGTTATTAATGCTTGCCGAAGCAATCCACCGGGGATCTGGATCTGATAATGAAGCGATGATCTATATTGATGAAGTACGCGAACGTGCCGCAGGGCCAGGCGATAATACTGGAAATTTCAGAACGGCTAATCAATTAATGAGTGATCAATCCTGGTCTTTATTAGATGTCATCTGGTACGAAAGGCGGGCCGAATTTGCCATGGAAGGGGATCGTTGGTTTGACCTGGTACGGTCTGGAAGAGCAAACGTTCAATTATTTGCAGGTGACCCAATAAGAACTGGAAATTTCACCGAGAAGCATTTATGGCTTCCTATTGCTCTTGAAGAAACTTCTGTAGCACCTAATTTAACCGAATTCCCTGATCCTAGCTTATTTCAATAAAAAAATCAATTATAAAATAATTAATAAACAAACTTAAATATGAATAAATTACTTTTTAATTACTTTAGAACCACACTGATGTTCATTCCTTTGATTGTTTTGATAACAATATCGAGTTGTAAAGATGACGATGAGCCGGCTCCAGAACCAGATCCGGATCCGATTGCTAGTTTTCAATTTGCTATTAGTGAAGACAATTTTCTGCAAGTCACTTTTTCCAATTTTTCACAAAATGCCACCAGTTATAGTTGGAATTTTGGCGATGGTAATACTTCTTCTGATAAAGATCCTGTATACACGTATGCCTCTGGAGGAGACTATACCGTCACATTAACCGCTTCTAACGCTGCTGGTAAATCGGCTCAAAAATCAGAATCGCTAACCATCACGAATCCAGATATGTTATTGGCCTTGCTTGCTGGCGATGATAGCAAAACCTGGTATTTACAAAGGGAAGGTATTGCCATGGGCATTGGTCCAGCGGTTAACGATAATCAATGGTGGTCGTTTGGAGGTGTAACACCTTTAGCAGATAGACCTTGTATCCTTGATGATGCATTTACATTCCATGTTGATGGCACATTTGAATTCAGTTCCAACGGAACGATTTGGGTTGATGGTGCAGCATGTTGCGGTGGCTGGCATGAAGCTGAAGCTTGCTGGGATGAAACGGATCCAAATGTTTGGGGTGATAACGCTGACCGCAGTGCTTTTGGCGATGGAGGTGATTATACTTTCGAAGTGGATAATGCCAATCAAACATTAACGTTGAACGGATTGGGCGCATTCATAGGATTACCTAATAAGACCGAAGCAGGTGACAACCCTGATCCTGTTCAAGCGAAAACCTACCAAATATTTAATAGCGCAGAAGGAGATGTTGCTGATTCCTTGGCTATTGCACTAGAAGGCCCTACTTGGAATTTTTATTTAGTAAGCTATAAAAATGAAGCTGATTTACCCGCAATTCCAACGGATGTTCCTGTTTTTGGAGAGGATTACCCTGATATATCTCCAAATGAACTATCCAATAGTTTTGCAGCAGCAGATGCCTTTGTACTCCTAGATACGATTGTTCCATCCGGATCCACATTAGTATATGGGGTGAATGATCCTGCTGATTCTACGGCTGCAAAAGTAGGTCAATTTAACCGAACAGATGCTCAGTTTCAAGAATTGCAGTTTCAAACTTCTCCGACGAAGAATGACATAAATTTTGAAAACTTGACAACCGTATCTCTTGAAGTTTACTTACCCAGTTCAAATGATTATTCAGGCGCTTTGACTAAGAGCGTGATCATTGGCCTTGGAGATAAAGGAGCAACTGCACAATGGTGGACTGATCACTATGAATATTTAGATGATGGTACTACTTTTGCGACAGATGAATGGATTACAATATCCTACAATCTTGATTCTCCAAATTCAGGAGTTCGTAATCCTGATGGTATGGGTACTCCATTAAGTAGAAATGATTTAGATATGATCTATATTCAAATTGGTGGTGGCAACCACACAGATGTTGGTACATTTTATGTGCGAAACTTTAAATTTGAATAAAATAAGAATCTCAAATTATGGGTGCAATCATTCTTTTTGATTGCACCCATAAAATTTTACAAAATTGCGGAACTTAATGTTTTCCATATTATTATTCGTTCTCTTTGGAGCGTGTAACAATGATGACGTAGCTCCAGCAGAGCCGATCAATTTCTCCATGGATCCTTTATCAGTTCTTGAAGGTGACGACGAGTCAAAAACAGTATTTCTAAGCCTAAGACTGGACAAGAATGCAGCAGAGCCAGTTATCGTACTACTCAGGACCAAAGACAATACGGCCATTGCCGGCGAAGATTACGTCGGTTTTAATTCTCAAAGAATCGAATTTTCTTCCGGTTCCCGTCAGGCAAACTGTAAAATAGAAATTCTTGGTGATGAAGATTTTGAAAAAACCGAAGAATTTATTGTAGAAGCATTTGAAATCACCGGTGCCAGGCTACAGGTAATGAATACTACTGTTATAATTGAAAATGACGATTTAAGTACAGATATCAATATCCCTTCCTCTGGATATTCCACTCCCAATAGATATGATAATATGGAATTGGTCTGGGAAGATGAGTTTAACCTAGAAGCGCTCAATGAAGATGATTGGACTTTTGAAATTGGTAATGGAAGCTCAGGATGGGGTAACAATGAATTGGAATATTACCGAAAGGAAAATACTTTCTTTAAAGAAGGTAATTTAGTTATTCAAGCACGAGAGGAATCTTTCGGAGGTTTTCAATATACTTCGTCCAGGATAATCACTAAGGATAAATATGAATTTAACTTTGGGAGAATTGATATTCGTGCCGTGATTCCAGAAGGCCAGGGTATTTGGCCCGCCTTGTGGATGCTCGGAGCAAACATAAATGAAGTGGGATGGCCAAAGTGTGGTGAAATTGACATTATGGAATTAGTAGGCCATCGACCATCAACCGTTCATGGTACAGTACATTATCCCAATCCAAATGGAGACCGCGTCATGACAGGCACGGAAACATCATTGGCAGGAAGTAAAAAATTCTCCCAGGAATTCCATGTGTTTTCACTCATTTGGAAAGAAGACTCTATTCAATGGCTTTTAGACGATAAGCAATTTCATGTGGTGAATAGGGAAATTTTGGGAACCCAAAATCCCTATCCGTTCAACGATCCATTCTTTTTTATATTCAACGTAGCCGTTGGTGGAGATTGGCCGGGCTCTCCGGATGCAACTACTTCATTCCCGCAAAACATGATCGTAGATTATATCCGGGTATTTCAAGAAAAATGATTCTTGACAAACTAATTGGATTTAGAAGATTCACTCCAATAGTACTCGAAAAAATTTAATTTTCTAACGTATTGATTATCTATGAACAAAAGAATACGCATCGGACTTGCTATCAAAATATGGATAGGGAGCTTGGTTTGTTCTTTTGCTCAAGGTTATTTACAAGTTGATGGTACCGCCATTGTCAATGAAAATCAAGACACGATTATTTTAAGAGGCATGGGACTGGGCGGTTGGATGCTTCAAGAGGGGTATATGCTCCAAACAGCTGAGTTTGCCAATGCACAA
>JAHEJC010000464.1 GCA_024639065.1 Lewinellaceae bacterium
CTATTAAAAAGCCGATATGATCTGAAGATTCATCGTTGGATTGATCCAAGTAATTTATATTCAAATACTTGACTTGCAAACTCTTTTCGGTGAGAACATTCAGGAGTTTATAGGAGGCATATTCTCTAATCAAATAATTTTGATAGGCAGAATCGACTTTACAATGGGTAACCAGTTTATAAGAGGGTGATTTGTCAAACTTTAATTCTTTAGGCATATGTTTTTTGACCAGATTTAATTTCAAGGGAGGAAATTCACAGTGATTTTTTCTAGTTATCCCTCTCGAAGAGAGTTTGATTTTCATTTTGTGCTCAATTGGACAATTGTCAGCAATAACTAAGGTAGCCGGGAAAGATTTTTCTTCATCTTTTGCCTCTATAATCTTGTTAAAGTCGGCGGAAATATTTAAATGATCAGCTTCAAACTCAGTGAGGTGATCAATAAAACTCCCATAGGTTTTGGTTTTATTTTGATCTTTTATTTGACAGCCAATAATGAGAATGCAAAACCAAAATATCCATTTTTTCATCTCGATACGATTTTTGGGTGCGGTTAATTTACGAGATCAATTCCATTTTTTCAGGATCCCAATAAATTATTTTTTTTTCGAAGTAACTTTTATTTGCTGCCAATGAAGGTGCTGCAGCTCTTAAACCAAAGGAAGCATCCTCGATAATTTTAAAATCACCCCGCATGGCATTATAGAAATTTTTATGATGGCTAATACTATCATTGGCTCCTTCGGGCTGGATATATATATACTGGTTTTTTTGCTCACGATTGGTTATTGCTCCATACTTTTCATTATAGGCTTTTTGAAAAGCTTGTTGTTCTTTAGATGAAAAGGTATCAAATGAATCCCATCCTCCAAATCCCGGAGCACTTTTCATTTTGTTGTAGTTTAAAGTAAGACTGTCCCAGCTAAGTTCCATAACGCCTTCGCTTCCAATTAGCCGGGTTCCTGATCCTCCTCCCTTACCATCAACAAAGTTTACTCTCAGTTGTAAATTAAAGGCTGGGTGATTATTCGTTTTGGGGTAATCAAAACAGCCTATCATTACGTCCGGGACGTCCCTGCCATCCTTCCAGTACCTCAATCCACCAGTTGTATAAATTCGATGAGGTCCTTTTGAATCCAGAATGGTGTGCAACTCGGAGAATAGATGCACAAATAAATCACCCGCAACTCCCGTACCATAATCTTGAAAATTTCGCCAGCGGAAAAAGCGGATTGGATCATAGGGTTGTTTGGGAGCGTCTCCTTGAAATAAATCCCAACGGACTGAATTTTCAGATGCATCAGTTGGTATTGAGTAATTCCAGGCACCTAAAGCAGATTGACGATCCCGCCAGCATTCTATCATAATAAGTTGACCGATCTCACCCTTGAAATAAAGTTCTTTTGCTTTAGCACATAACAGGGAACTCACCCCTTGACTTCCAACCTGAAAAATTTGTCCAGTTTCTCGTTCAGTTTGGATGACTGCTCTTCCTTCTTCGATATGGTGCACCATTGGTTTTTCACAATAAACTGCTTTACCTGCACGCATCGCGTCAATAGATATTTGGTCATGCCAATGATCGGATGTAGATACGATAACTGCGTCTATATCCGAACGGTTAATCATTTCATGGTAATTATTCGTGACTTGAAGACTTTTACCATAACGTTCTTTGGCCCTCTCCAATCTGCCTGAATAGAGGTCACAAACACCAGCTAATTCTACTCCTGGAATTTGCAATGAAAAATCAATGTTTTTGAATCCCATAATACCCGCCCCTATGGCACCAACTCGGATCTTGTCATTAGGACTTATTTTCTTTACTGGATCACAGCCATGGGGTAGGGTGCTAATTCCGGCAAAGGCTATAGAGCTATCTTTTATAAATTTTCTCCTGGAGGTCATGGTAGGTTTAATAGTGAAAGTCCAAAATACGGAAAATGAATTGTGGATCTTTTAAATAATAGGATTATGAGGTTAATTAATTAGGGTTTGCCCCAATTCGACTTATTTCCTTATTCGCTTACACAAACTCAAATGGGCTTGATAGATTCCATAAGTGTCTTCTCCTATCCAGTCATCAAGTTTTTGATCTAATTCATGTTTTTGGACTTGATGAGATTTCTGGTTCACTAAATAATCAGTATAGTGATTTTCATCAAAGTTGTTTATTCCCAAATTAGCATAGATGGATTGAATCACTTCCAGCGGGTCACTTATCAGATCCTCGTAATGAATAGCAATAAATTCATTTGAAGTCAAGCCAGCGACATCCTGAGTTAAATTCTGGAGCAATTGGATGTAATTATTTTTTATGTTGGTTCTTAAATCAGCATTCCATTGTTTTTCTAGACTTAGCAGGGGTAAGAGCCCCGAAAAGAATTTTTCGCTGGATCTGAATACTTCTTGCGGATGCCGAAGCAAATAAATGAACTTTGCCTTAGGAAACAGTTTTTTTAGCATCGGGATTCTGGCCGTATGCGGTGGATTTTTCAATACGAGTGTTTTCCCGGACCAATGATAGGTAAGCTTTTTTAATAAGTGTTCATATTGCAGAGTCCAGCTTTTCAATTGATCTGCATTCAAATGATCAAGCTGTAAATAATTTTCGAAAAAATGAGCCGCCTGATTGGGAAAATATAGTCCGTGATAGCAACTCGTTTTAGTCATATTTGCTAATGCAAATTCATCTTCTTGAGGAAGTTCGGCATCTAGTTGAACCTGATCAATTGGTCTTTGTTTTGGTAAATATTTATCGAAAATTTTCTTGGTGATTCTTGGATGGTGCAAGAAATAATTGGGACAGAACGCCTGAAGATTACTTAAAAATCCAAATTGAGGATCTTTGGTCAATAAGTGATGCATATGTGTTGTACCGGAGCGCCAGTGCCCGATCACAAATACTGGACCTGATTCAATAGCTTGTTTATTTACTTTTTTATGGTGCAACCAGCGCTCCAAAGTAGGCATGCATAAAGACAAACCAGACATATTTTTGATAAATCTCAGTTTCCTTTTAACCAAATTGTTTGGTGGGCCGGGATAGGCATTCAATATCGAGTTAACATGCCTTCTTTTAGCACCTCCAAGGGGATGATATTTATTTTGTGCATTGTTTATTACCAAAGCCATTGAAATCCAATTCGAAAAGTGAAAGGATGGCCAATTGTACCAAATTCACCATGGTTACCAAAAATATAAACCAAATGCGTGAACATTGAAAATGGTGAAGATTCCTTAAACCTAAAGTTACCTGCCCACCTGGTAAAAGTATTAAAATCATTGAGATTGGTAAAAGCTACCCATTCTAATGCCACGGTCCTATTGAGATTACTGAAGTGAAATCGATTAAACAAATAATTCTTTTGCAAAGGTGTTCCAGCCCCAGCCGCCAGGTTTTTAAGTGCTTTGTCGGCTTCTGCTTGAAGTGGTTTAATGTAGTGATTGCTATTCAATCGTTCCACAATGGCTTTATAATCTATCCATTGGCTCTCTTGGTAACCATTTTGGAAATGAAGGTACTCCATCACCCAATTCACTTTGCGTGATGGAGACCATTGTCCCCCGACTAAGAAACGAAATGTTTTGCGATCATCCGGTGTGAATTGAACCATGGATTGTGGCTGAGGAATCTGCGCACTGTTGTAGGAGTCAAAAAGAAATTCTCCATGTAATTCCAGCGCATTACCGACAGATACGGACGAGTTATATCCTAACTGATAATTGAGTCGTTGATCGATTCTTCCTACCATGGACATATCGAATGGAGCAAAATATCTATAGTATCTGGTGGCAAAGGCATTCAAACTCGCGTAGGTTTTATTTGCCTTGGTGCCAGGTAAAAATAATATTTCAAATTGCTTATTTTCTTTAGGAAAACTAAATTGGACCACATCCGCTCCGGTGATTGAATATAAATGGTCATTGGAGTCTTCCGGACCGGGAGGTCTAGAGACAATCCCGGTAGGATTGGCTACATATCCAACTCCCCATTTTATTTTCTTACGGCCTATCGATAGGTTGAAGTCGTTGTTGCTATAATTGTAATAGGCTTCAATGGATTGGTATTTAAGGTCATGCTTCCAATGCTCATCTGCATGATTTATGTATCGAGTTTGAATACTACCCCTTCCATGAAGTATGAAGCGACTGTCTTCATTTAGTTTAAATTGATCCTGATATAATAATACTCCAAACCAGGTATGATTTGAAAGATCAAATATATTTTCTGGATTATGAAATGATGTATTTAAATCTCGGTATTCGTATTCTCCTAACAACCTAAAATCTTGGCTTTGCAAACCCAAAGATGTGCCGATATATAAAATGCTATATATCCATTGTCGGTACAAGATTATTCAATGATTTCAGCTGATAGGTCAGGTAAATATGTTTTAATGAAATATTTATCCGGAATGTCCTTGCGTGAAGTAATATCCGTAAACATCAAAATACTGGATTCGCCTTTTCTCAAGTGATCGGTGTATTTCATCATCGTATTAATTTCTTTTCCATTAATGTTTTTGAACGCTGTAAATTCAATAGTTTTAAAGTGTTTGCCAGACAATAGAAATACCTCACTTAGAATGGGTTTGTTGGTGGATTTTTCTATCCACAATTTTATTTTTTGATAAGTAGCTGCACCGGTTTTAGCCACTAAGTCTAATCGAATAGCTGACTTTTCGGCGATTATTTGTGGGTTCATATCCATGGCTTCTATTTCGTAATCCAGCGTCCAACTCAGACGAGCCAGATCTCCATAGGAAACGGCACCCGCCAAACGCTGAATGGGGGTAATACGAGTAGGTCTGCGCGTCTCTTTTACATAGTACCACAAATCATCACCGACCATTAGCAAAAGATTCCCTTTTTCAAATATTGGGGTTACAAACCCAGCCAAAGTTTTGCTGCCATTTTTAAAAAAAACCCTAAAA
>JAHEJC010000465.1 GCA_024639065.1 Lewinellaceae bacterium
ATCCTAACCATACCAGCGGTATTGCGGGCACCTAACTTAGCCAATAAATTTTTACGGTAGGACTCTACCGTATTAAAAGCAATGGAAAGTTGTTGAGCAATTTCCTGAGTGGTAAATTCATCCAGAATCAATTCCAAAATCTGTTTTTCTCGACGAGATAATTTTGGAATAAATCGATTACCAGATTTTTTATTTATTATTTGATTGGATCGCAATAATTTATGTACTTCTTCGCTAAAGTAATGACCTTGATCAAATACAGAGATAACTGCTTTGATCACTTCAGCCTGTCCTTCACTTTTGAGGATATAACCATGTGCTCCGGCATGAATCATACTGCTCACCATACTTATTTCTTTAAACATACTCAAAATGAGAATTCTAGTTTCCGGGTAATTTTTGCGAATTCGTTTACAAGCCTGGACCCCTCCCATTCCAGGCATATTGACATCCAGCAGGACCACATCAATAGGTTTATTGGATAGTAAGGTTAATGCTTCTTCGCCAGATTGAGCCGTGGCTACACACTCAATATTTTTTTCATCGGCCAGCATGAGGCATATTCCTTCAATCACAATTTTGTGATCATCCACGATCAATAGTTTTATATTCTGATGTGTTTTGCTCATAGATTATTATTGGACTAGTTGGGATCGAATAGGAAAATCAGCCATTATCGTTGTGCCAACCCCTGGAGTGGAGTCTATGGTGAAATTCCCCAGCAAATATTTAACCCGGGATTCCAGGCTTTTAAGACCAAATACTTTTTTCGCCATTGCTTCCTGTAGATCGAAACCGATACCATCATCTTCAACCAAAATAAAGAGCCGATCTTCTTTTGCTACCAATTGAATAAATAAATTATCAGCCTGAGCGTGTTTAATTATATTGTTCACTGCTTCCTGTATGATTCGATAAATCATTACAGTATCATTTGGTGGTATATTTTGTTCTAATCCGATGACTTCGACGTTTACTTCCAAACCATGTGCCTCTTGAATAGAAGTACCTAAATCGATAACCGCTCCCTTTAATCCATAGTCAATTAGGGTTTTAGGCATCATATTATGAGAAATTCTGCGTACCTCTGTTACCGCCTGATCTAAAAGGTTGCCAGTTTTTTTATATATTTTAAATTGCTTAAGTTCTTTAAATTCTTTCTCAATATGATTGTAATGACTTTTTATGGACATCATTAAACTGCCTAGTCCATCGTGCAGATCATTGGCTATGCGTTTTCGCTCCCCTTCCTGACCAGTCATAATCGAATCCATTATATTGATCTTATTGCTGGCTTCTAAATGTTCAATCTTTTGTGCCTGAATTTTTTGTGCCTGGCTAGCCAATTGTTTGTTTTTTTCAATGATTTTTTTAAGTCCGAGATACACACTTATGGTCAGTAAAAGTATAGCTCCTATAACCAGGTAAGAAATATTTCGTTGGCGTGTTTTTCTTTCGATCTCATATTGTTGTTGCTGTAGTTTACTTTCTTTTTCGCTAGTCTCAAATTTGACTTCGAGTTCGTCAATACGTTGCTGACTCTGTTCACTTTTTATTTCCTGATTAATTTGCGCCAATTGTGCACTTAAAGCGTACGCTTTTTGCCAGTTGGATAAAGCGGCTTCTGCATTAGCCCAATGATCGACAAAAATGACTTTTTGTTCTTTCCAACCTAATACATCACACTCCGCTATGGCCTTTTCACAAATTACAGGTATGGCCCTAAAATTTTTATCCTTGATATGCTGCTCACATAGGACTGCATATCCAATGATAGCAATGTGGTCATGACCACTATTATGAGCTGCTTCTATGAGCAAGTCAATTTTCTTTAAGTCACGATTTCCGGCATCGTCATTAAACATCGAATGATAATGATATTTGAGTGCTTCCGGTTCTAAATTTTCATAATCGATAGACTCTAGATACTCATCATTAAATCGTATAAATGAATCGATGTTCTTTTGTTTGAGATAAAATTGCATAAGGGCATAAAGTGCTACCGCTTTGTTTTGCTTGGGCCCATCCTTAAACTTGGTATAATCATTCAATGCATATTGTTCAGCTTCCTGATATCGGCCCAACATATAATACAATTCACTGAGTAACGTACCTATGTTGGTCTGTAATTCAAGCGGAGCATCCGCTTGTATTTCTTGAACCTTGATGAAATTGATACGAGCGGTATCCAAAACACCTTCATTTAAGTACATGGTGCCGGTACGGGTATAGACTTCAATAGAATTTCTGATGGACAGATCAGACGAAAAGCGATTCATAAGCTCGCGATAATATTTTTTACTCGTCGGATAATCACTTTTAATATAATGTACCCATGCCAATCCTAATCTTGACTGGACTTGACCCTTTGTATATTGAATACTATCAGAAAGACTTAATGCTTCACTGTACCATAGAAAACTACTGTCCCGGTTGGTGAATCGAGTATCCTCAGCACCGGCCAACAATTCATCAATGGAGGATGTAGTAGGCTGAGATTGACTTTTAAAAGTGTTCAATGCTATAAGGAGCAACACCCATATATTCTTATAAAAGATCATATCGCATGAAATGGTCGTATTTAAGGTACAAAAAATTTCGACTGGGGTTACTGCCGGATGAATTTATTGATCGGGATACGAAGTGCTTGTTGAGGTGCTACTCCCAGTATTCAGGTATTTTTTGTATCACCCTGATTTCAGGGGGGTTTGTGGTACGCCTTGTTCTTAATTTTATGATGTTCAAAATAACCTTCACATTGAGCCCGAATACTTATGAAAAAATCTGATATGATCAAGTGAACAGTTGTCGGCTTTATTTTGAACAACTAATATCTTCGTTAATAAATGGATTCAAGAAACAACGAGCAATGATGATTAAGTTAAGCAAGGACAATCAAATTCTTGAGCAAAAAATGAAACACATACTAGAACAAATTAAGGAATACGCTTTAAGAAATAAATAATTATAGACCTATGATCAAGCCATTATCTAAACCAATGAAAATAGTGCATAAACCTTTTGTTACAAAGATAATCGGGTATGTATTATTTCTTAGTTTTTTGATATGCTGGTCTAACGTTGGGGCTCAACATCTAGATGTGGAGGGAAACGCTAAAATTCGAGGACTCCTAAACATTAACCATCAAATAGATACCAGTTCTGTTTATATAGGTCGCAACTCGGGAGAAAATGTGCAAACGATCAATTTGTATAATACCTTTTTAGGATCAGATGCAGGTAAACATAATACCAGCGGAGATAATAACAGCTTTCTTGGAGAAGGAACTGGATTTAAGAATGAGACGGGATCAAATAATGTTTTCATTGGACGAAGAGCTGGGTACAACAATAATGGTTTTGGGAACTCCTTATTTGGGAGCAATGCAGCACCTAATAATTTAAAGGGATCCGGAAATACTATTATGGGATTCAATTCCGGGTATTTTAATCAAGGCAGTAACAATACCATGGTTGGATATAATGCTGGTCGGTGGGTAAGTGATACGCTTGCTACCAACAACACATTCGTAGGAAAAGGTGCTGGAGCCTCTACTTTCGGATTACCAACCGTTGGAAGTTCCAATACATTCGTTGGACAGAATGCCGGTAATATAATAGGAGCAGGTGGAGAAAACACTTTCTTAGGGCAGGATGCAGGATCAGCGAATGTGGATGGAGACAAGAATACCTTTGTCGGACAAGGTGCTGGGATAAATAATGCCTCAGGCAATCATAATACTTTTATGGGAGAGCATTCCGGTGATGCTAATACAACTGGAAAAGATAATACCTTTGTAGGCCAGAATTCCGGCGCAGGGAATGCTACCGGAAATCACAATACTTTCCTAGGTAATGATGCTGGCAGGAGGAATAGGTTCGGATCCAGAAATACGTGTATCGGAGATAGCTCAAATCTTTCCAGTGCCATCTTGAATAACGCGGTAGCGCTAGGTTATAAAGCGATTGTGGATGCGGACTATAAAGTGCGCATCGGCAACGACAGCATCACTGTAATCGAAGGAGAAGTTGCCTTTAGCGCCAACTCAGATATTCGTCTCAAGGAGAACATCCAGGTTTTATCGCTGGGCCTTAAATTTATCAACGAACTCAATCCAGTGTCCTACCATCGCAAAGCGAATTCCGCAGATGACCTTGAAATGGGACTAATCGCTCAAGAGTTGAAAGCGCTACTTAATAAACATAAAATGAAAAATTCGGGTATGGTCCATCAAGTAGGTGAAGGATACATGTCTGTGCGCTACAATGATTTATTTGCTCCTTTGATCAAAGCGGTTCAGCAGTTAACGATGGAAAATGAAGCACTTAATTTTGAAAATCAGGATCTCCGTAAAGCTGTAATCAATCAGGAACATCGTATAAATTTGCTCGAATATAAAATTGGAGAAATGATAAGTAAAGCAGCCCAAAAAACTTTTAACCAAATAGAGAAATAATAAATTATGAAATTTGTATTAACACCCCGCGAAGAACAGGTCTTAAAATTGATCATAGATGAAAACACGAATTCGGAAATGGCCGAAAAATTGTGTCTAAGTCCCGAAACGATTAAATCACACCGCAAAAAGCTTTTAAGGAAGTTTAAAGCACGCAATAGTGTAGGTTTAGTAAGGAGGTTTTTTGAATATCGTTTACAGAAGCATAGGTTTATTTTATCCAATAAAACCTTGAGCTTTGTTATGGGGTGTTTTCTTTGTTTTAGCACAATCTCCTTTGGTCAACAATTGGAGGTGGAGGGTCACGGTCGGATTCGTGGAAATCTAGACATTAATCTCAACTACAGCAATAAACAAACCGTTTAAATATAGACGACAGTATTTTTTATGCCTTATTCTTTAACAATTTTACCTAATAGGGTGGTGTGCGAATTGTCCTTGGTGATAAGATTATAAA
>JAHEJC010000466.1 GCA_024639065.1 Lewinellaceae bacterium
TAAAAATTGGGACTTGTTCATAATATTCACTTGCTTTTTGAAGATCCGTACCAGCGATTCGGGTTACATAGTTATGGACATTGTAGGGGCTTACATCCGGTCCATCAAATCCGAAGTTATCCCAATGAGAAAGAAAATAGGGAACATCATCTTTGGAAGTGTTATAGCCCACTACTGACCAAAGAGGGTAGTAATTCCCGGGTTTAAATACTCCAGGGGGTAATGTAACATCTATTACACTGGTATCATCCACAAATATTTGGATGCCATCGGTTCCAAGCCTGACGTCAAAGGATCTTCGAACATTCGTGTGCATACGACGTCCAAAATCGGGTAAATGGGCATCTCCCACCTTAGTCGAGGCTCCAACAGAATTAATTAAATTAACGGATAGGTTATCACCGCTACTTTTGAGCCTCAATACATCAGCGGGTAAACCAGTATCACCATCGAAATCAAAAAAACTTAAATGGCCGGTGAGGTCGGTATTTACCGGATTAAAATCTAAATACCAAACACTCCTCCCACTAAATATTCCATCCATATCAAAAACAATCCTTCGTCTAACACCGCTCTCGATGACCATGGGTTTTCTTGTTCTCTGGGCGGTTTGGGACTTATCTCCGGCACCATCATTTCGAGTCCCATTTAACGAGTGCGAATGACATTGTCTATTTATGAAAAATAAGTTAAACCGGTCATCAGTTTGGGGCCCCATGGCATTATTCCATTTAAGTTCGTCAGGAGCTCCTTCAGGCAAATTGAAATCATCAAAGAAAGTCATACTGCTTCTCAACGCAGACACCCGACTACCATCACCTCCGTGAAAGGTCAGTTCGGTAGGTGCACTGCATACCTGTCCCTTACCATTAAGTTTTTCAACTTTTAGATAATACGTAACATTATTGGCAATAGGTTGAATCTGAACTACTGGATTAGGCGTTACTAATTGATGCGGGTTGGTTGCAGTTGCAATCGTGGTGGTACCTGCAGAAGAATTAGTGGAACAACCTGTGGAAGCCTCTACGTCTTCGCCTGAATCCGGCCACCACTGAACCCTATATCCACAGGGATCCGTACCATCAGTTCCAACATTCCAAAGTTGGCCTCCATTTCCAGCATATTCGTTGTAATCCATTTTAATGGTTGCCACATGGTCGTCTCGCGTGATTATCACAATTGGGGCTTCATTTAAACTGGAGTTAGATGTGGAAGTTGCTTTCATGAAACCGGTTGATTGCTGTGCTGATCCGGTGACTGCGGTAAAAATATACAAAAGGCATAATCCTATGCACAGAAAAATATTGTTAAAAGGATCTTCAAGAGTCAATTCCGGAAGTTCCTTTATTGTTGTGAAGTTTAAATGAGCATTGCACATATTGATCTATTTCCATTTTGCTTGGTACCCTTTTTTTAACCAAGCGGTATTGAATAACCTGTGCAACTTGGATGGATAGGTTTAATTAGGAGATTGCTCCTGATAGGCTCCTGCGGTCTAAAGTAAAACGGAATTATAAAATGGTTATTACCACAAACAAAAAAGAATCAGATGTAAATTTTGTCCTCACAGATTAAGAAATGTTTTATAAAGCAGGATTATAATCGTATTAGATCAAATAGTTGGTAGGTTAAGTTATGGTATACCGAGATTCGCATTAACTAAATCAATTCCAAAAATATTACTACCAAACCACAGGCCTAACCGTAGTGAAGCATTCTAGTCCTCAAATATCAACTCAATCGGTTCTTTAGATCCGGTCAACTCCCAATGTCCCAATGATATTGGTATGTTCCCAATTTTATTCAATCCGTCAAAAAAATCTTTTATTTGAAATGTTTCACCATTTTCCTCTTTCATCCGTGCATACTCAGCGAGCGCTTGTTCAATCAGATGTTTCCCGGTAATATAACTGGTTCCGTAGCCTGGTTGACGGAGGTAAAGATGTTGTTCAAAAATGAGTAATTCTTTTTCTGTTTTCATCCAGCCTCGGGGCGTTTGACTGGAATGCACACCTCCCGCTTCTTCCATGGTCATTTCATTGGCGTGTGCATACAGCGATCCCAATCCTCTGGCCGCTCGTTGAGCGATCATAATATAAACGATTTCTCGCACTCGAGGATCATCGTCGTATAATCCAGCTTGCATATACATTTCTTCTACTGCGGTAGCCATCCCTTCATTCCGGCTATCGAAGATATTGTAAAGCAAAGGATTTCTTCTTATCAAACTTTGGTTTGGTTCATGTTGCAAGCGGGCCAATTCAAACCAATGGTAAAAATGGGAGTACAATGGTCTGGGATCGATGTGCGACCCTATAGTGAAAAAGTTTCTTTTGTCTTTGGGTATAAATCGTCCAAGCTGTGCTTCTAAGGCAGGATCAAAATAATCTTTAACAGTTAGTATTTCCTGTTCTTTCAAAAAAGACATGAGGCTTTTTGCGGATCGGTCTGCCAGCTTTTCATATGCCTCCTTAGTAGATACATCTTCCAATTCCGGAAGATGCCGATTGCGATGCTCTTCCAGTTTCAGGGAAGACCATGCTCTAGCCAATTCTCGTTTGAGAATCATAACCTCATCTTCCCAGGTCAGGGGTACCAAATGAACATTTTGCAGATACCATGTATAGTTGTCTTTTCCGATACCCGAAGGCCCTGTTTTAGCCTTTGCTTCTTCTTCGAGCCATTCGATCAGGTCAGCGGTGGATTGAATAGATTGATTAATTACTTCTTTCAAATCTGCCGAATTATTATCCGCCACTTGGATTAATAATGCCTCCAAGTCTTTCTTTTGTTGACGTATATCTCGTATACCGGTTATCCATAAATCTTTGGCATTTCCAGTCAAATTTTTTTTGGCTTGCAGATTTAAGGAAGGAATGACTTTTAATTCCTGAATTAGTCGTTGAGTTTCGTTATTATCTAAAGGAAAATTATAAGTCCATAATTCAGTCACCATATGATGGGTAGGTCCCTCGTGAGCTGGCGTATCGCTTTTATGCATCCATATCGTTTTATAATAGGCTGGATCCCTTACCCAAGGTTTTAGAATATGATAGTTAAAATCAAATCCATTCATCTCAGCGAGTACAATATACCAATCAACTTGCTGGCCTATAGTCCAATTATCGATTTCAAACTGCTCTAACCTCGCTTTTAATAGTTTAAATTGAGGATATCGTTGTTTAAATTTTTTGGCCGTATAATCCGGTGCACCATCCAGTAGAGGCGGATTTTCAAAGATGCGCCATTCTTTATATAGGTCAGTTAACGCATTGTAGTTATTAGAAATTCCTTGGACTTCAGGAATATTTATTGAGCTAAATGCAGTGAATAAATAGAAGCTAAATATGGCTACTATAAACGAAATCAATTTTTTCATAATCTCCTGGTTACTTTGGAAAGTAATATACAAATATTTGATTTTAAGTTTAACACCAACTTAACACCTATTTAAATACAACGATGTATATGAATATTTAATAAAGTATAATCTATGACTTAAGAAATGCTCTTGTTGTGGCAAACACATCAAGACCATATTTTTGACAATAACCTAAATGAATTAATATTCTCCAATTAAAGAAGATAGGTTATCCTAAATTTTAATGATCCTGCAATGAACCAGGAGAAGATACTTCACCTAATATTGATATTAGTAAAGTTCCATCCTCTTGGGGTTGAAAGAAATTTTCAAAATAACCACTGGCATGTTCCCACCTGCCTATTCCTCCAGTAATTGAATTAACATTGGTTACTACTGGAACCTGGTCCACAAAAATGACTGTAAGTTCTCCTTCATAAAATAACGCATCCCCATTGGCGGCAGCGAGTTGACCATCTACATCTACGATAATTGTGGGTACTTCATCACGAACTTCCATTCGACAATTAGTCAAATTGCCATAACCACCTTCAACATTGCCTAAGTGGGTTACGTGACCTCCTATGTCTAAATAGTGAGCGGAATAAGGAATACCAAAACAACTTACGGGCTCTCCAGTACCAATTTCAATAATCTCTCCTTTTAAAGGAACCATTTTTATTGGTTTTAGTGACTTAGAAATATTGTTGTCAATTTCCTCAAAGCCTGGTCCATTTAGCTCAAAGTCTGAAAGGACATTTTCTTTTTGACAAGCGAAACTTATCATTAAGAATAGACTGATTAAAAACATTAAATTTTTCATGATAGGTTATATTTTAGTTAACAATTCAGCGACCTTTTAATAAGCCCGCTCTTACATATTTAATATTCAATAAAAAATGGGAGACAATCTGGTACTCAGGTTTCAATTTCTTGGACAAAATGGATGCCATTGCAAAAAGTCCATGATTATGCAGCTTATTTTATAAGAAGATAGCTTAAATCGGGGCTGACTGTCATTAATTCGAGTGCTGGGATCTCAGGGAGGAAGGAGAAATCCCGTATTCTTTTTTGAAAGCCCTAGTAAAATAAGCCGGATCCTTAAAGCCTACCTCAAAGGCAATTTCAGAAATATTTAGTTTGCTCGAAAGGATGAGATCTCTAGCTTTAGTCAATCTAAAAACACGTAATGCATGTGAAGCAGATTGACCGGTCAGGGCCTTTAGCTTTCGAAATAGTTGAACCCTACTCATACCCAGTGCATGAGAAAGCTGGTTTGTGTTAAAATTTTCACTATCCGCATTTTCAACTAAGGCTTGCCCAAAATTGGCCATAAATTGTTCATCTGGGTCAAGTGATTCCGATGTAGTTTCAGCCGTGTAATTCATCAACTGATATTTTAATTTCAGCTTCTCTCGATTTTCAATCATTTTGTGCATACGAACCCTTAATTCGAGACTGTTAAACGGTTTAGTTAAATAGGCATCCGCCCCCTGTTCCAATCCAGCCAATTTTGATGGCATATCCGCTTTTGCGG
>JAHEJC010000467.1 GCA_024639065.1 Lewinellaceae bacterium
TGCACCGCAATATCCCATACTGGCTTTCAAACCTCCAGTATATTGAACCATGACTTCCGATAAGTTTCCTTTGTACGGAACCCGACCTTCAATCCCCTCAGGTACTAGTTTTTTAATATCATCCTCCACGTCCTGAAAGTATCGATCTTTAGATCCTAATTGCATAGCACCTAATGATCCCATCCCTCGATATATCTTAAATTTTCTTCCTTCATAAATTATGGTCTCACCAGGAGCCTCTTCCACTCCGGCAAATAAGGATCCTGCCATAACGGTATTGGCCCCCGCAGCAATAGCTTTGGCAATATCCCCGGTATAACGGATACCTCCGTCAGCAATCAATGGAATACCAGAACTGCCCACGCCTTCCTTAGCGGACATCACTGCGGTTAGTTGAGGAACACCTACTCCGGTTACAACCCGGGTAGTACATATACTGCCAGGACCAATTCCCACTTTAATACCATTAACTCCTGCTTCCACTAGTGCCGCAGCCCCTTCAGCAGTGCCAACATTGCCAGCAATCAATTGTAAATCGGGATATTTGGTTCTTATCTCCCGGACCATTTCCAATACACCAGCAGAATGACCATGTGCCGTATCTACCACCACCACATCCACATCTACCTCAATCAATGCATCAAGTCGATCAAACGTATCCTTGGTCACACCGATAGCAGCACCAACCATTAGTCTACCCGAGTTATCCTTACAAGAATGTGGATAACTTTCTACTTTCAACAAATCTTTATAAGTGATGAGCCCTACCAGCTTGGAATGATCATCAACTACGGGTAGCTTTTCAATTTTATGCCTTTGTAATATCGATTGCGCTTGGTTTAAAGTGGTTCCCATAGGCACTGTTATCAGATTTTCTTTAGTCATCAACTCGCTAACCGGTTTATCGATTTCCGTTTCAAAACGCAAATCCCGGTTAGTAAGAATTCCCAATAAAATTCCATTTTTGTCGATGATAGGAATTCCTCCAATTTTATACCGTCGCATCAGCGCCAATGCATCTTTTACTTTAGATTCAACAAAAAGAGTGACCGGATCTTTGATCATGCCACTTTCAGATCGTTTGACACTGCGTACTTGCTCAGCCTGGAGTTCAATACTCATATTCTTATGCACAAACCCAACGCCTCCTTCCCGGGCTATTGCAATTGCCAAGGCTTCCTCAGTCACGGTATCCATAGCCGCTGACACGATTGGAACATTTAAAATAATGTCGGTTGTTAAGTTTGAGCTAATGTCAACTTGTCGGGGTAAAACCTGAGAATATGCAGGTACCAAAAGGACATCATCAAAGGTAAGTGCTTCAGTTATATTTCTTCTTTCCATTTGCAAAAGTAAAGAATTCAATTAAAATCAAAATGATACTGGAATATTTTTAAGAATTTCCCTAATATTGACCTTATCATGTTTACCATATTCGGAGATAATCATTTTATGCAAAAAGCCATTGAAGAAGCAAGAATCGCTTTTGAAATGGGAGAGATACCTGTAGGAGCAGTCGTAGTTAGCCAAAATCAGATTATTGCCAAAGCACATAATCAGACACAACGTTTTCATGACGTCACGGCACATGCTGAAATACTAGCTATCACCGCTGCCGCTGAATTTTTGGGAAGTAAATACCTAAATGATTGTACACTTTTTGTAACCCTTGAACCATGCATTATGTGTGCAGGAGCACTTAAATGGTCCCAAATAGATCGAATTGTATTTGGTGCCAGCGATGATAAAGAGGGATTTATGCGCTACGGCAAAGAATTGTTGCATCCATCCACAAAAGTTGAAATGGGCTTATTACAAAATGAATGCAGTGCCCTGCTCAAGTCGTTTTTTGTGCAAAAAAGAGCAAAAGTGTAGGTGGCTATGAGTTTCATATAGATTGAATCCTGGCAGGTACTTATTATACTTCCTCAATTTGGATTAATTTCAACACTTTACCATTCCATTTTACAGTACAATTTTTTTTTGGGTCTCCATTTTAACCTGTCCTGTGTACTTCATAACCATGCATATTCCGAATCATCCCCATTATTTTATCCTTACTTCTGCGAGACACTGATAAATCTTTCCCATTGCTCATGACCACATAACCTCCATTTCCCTTAAAGTACTTTTGAATATGATCCAGGTTAATTAAGAAGGATTGATGAATCCTAATGAAAGGGTGTCGCCTCAGCATCGATTCAAGTTTTTTGAGCGTAATTGAAAGGTATTTCTCGCTCCCATCGTTAAAATGGATTCTAGAATAATTTCCATCAGCCTCAGCATAAATGATCCTATTTGCTTTTACAAAATCATAGCCATGTTGTGTAGGAATAGGAATTGAAGAAGAACGATAATTAAAAGGTGAAGAATTGCTGGCAATGTATAATGGAAGTTGATCGTTAACTTTCGTTTTATGCAAGGTATTTGCCCTGAGTACAGCTCGTCTCAATCGATTACGCTTAATGGGTTTTAACAAATAGTCTGCTGCATTAAATTCAAATGCTTTGGGAGCAAGTTGGTCAAAAGCGCTTAATATTATTAGAGCAAAATTGACAGATGGTAGACTGGAAATCAAATCAAATCCGCACATCGAAGTCATATCTACATCTAAAAATACCATATCAGGGCGATGATCAATAATCTGTTCTCTTCCTGCGCTGGCATCAGTATACCTGCCAAGGATATTTACATCCGGGCAATTTTGTTGAATTGATTCTTCTAATAATTCCAGCGTAGATACATTGTCATCAATAAGTACTGCGGTTTTCATTTCACAAAAAGTTTTAGGTTTCAAAATAGGGTTTCATCACTACATAATATCGTTAGATTTAATTACAGATAGAAAGGTAGCTTTATGACCGCGAGATACACCCAGAATAGTTCCATTTACCAACTCAATATAACCTCCATCTGTCCTTATGTATCTCCGTATATGGTACATATTAATTAAATGAGCATTGTGCACCCTGATAAAATCAAAAGGGGATAAAAGACTTTGAATTTTTTTAAGGGTACTTTTTGCATAATAGGATTGACCATTGGTAAGGTTTATCCTACAGTAATTATCAGCCGCTTCACAATGAATTATGTCACTTACTTGGACAAACTCAAACCCATTCTGCGTGGGTATGGTAATTTTTAATTCAGCGCTTAATTGGTTATTTAGTATTTGCATGAGCTGCTTAAATGAAAACGATGCCTCTAAAATCGGTTAACTGGTGTAGCATGGCATACAGATATGTAACTAAAACCTATACATATGTAACATTCAATGCAATCTATTGATAATCAAATATTTGCAATAAATTAATCATACCTCGTTCATAGAAAAACAAGATGGTTTCCGCTATTTGTCCGGATAAGAGGTACTTATTTGATGGTCAAATGCATTGATTCTGGAAGCGGATATCGCATCACCAGGCATTACCTCGAATATTCCTTAGGTGCTTGATGATACATTTCTTTGAAACATTTGGAAAAATAAAACGGACTGGAAAAACCTACAGAATATGCAACTTCTGAAACGGATAAACGATTTTCTCTCATCATTTTGGCCGCTACTTTCAATCGTTGGGTGCGTATAAAAGATGTGGCCGACATATTGGTAATGGCTTTTAATTTTCGATGAAGCTGCATCCTACTCATGAGCATAGATTTGGCAAATTCTTCTGAGGTGAAATCAACATTACTAAGATTAGCTTTAATAACCTCTTCGAGCCTATTCCAAAATTCCTGGTCTGCTTTTAACAGAGGATCTAGATGTAAATCAAGCCCGTTTCCAGAATGATATTTCTCCAAAAGTTGCGCACGAGTCTTTATTTGATTTTGAACTTTAATTTGAAGTTCAGATTCTGAGAAAGGTTTGGTCATAAAGTCATCTGCCCCATACTTCAAACTAGCAAGCTTAGCTTCTTCTAAATGATTTGCGGTCAACATGATAAAGGGTATATGGCTGGTCTTCGAGTCTTCCTTTATTTTTTTTAAAAATTCATTGCCATCCATTATCGGCATCATTAGATCTGAAATAATCAAATCCGGAATATATCTTTCGGCAAGCTCCCATCCAAGTTGACCGTTCTCAGCTACCAGGATACGATAATCTTCTTTAAAGACATTATCTAGATAGATACACATATCCGGATTATCTTCTACTAACAATATAAGCGGTTCATCAGGATGCAATTGCTCGGCAGGCTTGGTCATTTTGGCATTCGATGAAACGATCATTGGTTCAACATTATTCTCTTGAAATATTTTATAACCCTTTTGGCTATAATATTCCTTTTCAATAGGTAGTGAAATAATAAAAGTGGTGCCTTCTTCGGAGGAATCTAATTTGATATTTCCATGGTGTAATTTTACCAACTCATCAGTTAGAGCCAATCCTAATCCCAATCCATCAGATGTTAACCGCTCATTTGAGCCACGTTCATAACGATCAAATATTTTTTCTTGGTTTTCCTGCTTAATACCTATACCTGTATCAATTACATTAATGATTAGTTGATGATCGGATATTTGTGCATGCAGATTTACAGATCCTTGATTGGTAAACTTAAAAGCGTTGCTCAGTAAGTTGTATACAATGGTCTCGACATGCTCCGGATCGTAAAAGTATTGCTCATCAGGAATATTCAGATCCGATTCAAAATTTATTGATTTCGAAGATGCCAGGGGTAAAAAAGAATTTGTCACTTGCTTAAGATGAAGTAGTAAATTAGAAGGTCTTATACTTAACTGAGCCTTACCTGCTTCAATTTTAGATAGAGCATTTACATTGTTTACCAATCGGTTTAAACGGATGGAATTGCGGTTAACCATTTGAAGTTGCTCTTTCACTTCTGGCGAAAGGTTATCTTTTTTTAACAACTGTCGAATGGGCCCTTGTATC
>JAHEJC010000468.1 GCA_024639065.1 Lewinellaceae bacterium
AAGATCCTAAACTTCTTGGCCCCTCAACTCCTAAACTCTTCCAGAATCGTCCGAATCCATTCACCAGTGAAACCATCATTGGTTTTGAGTTACCGAAAACTCAAAACACGTTGATTCAGATCATGGATGTGAATGGTAGAATAGTGAAGCAGTACCAGGGTACTTATGCTAAAGGGTACAGTGAGATCAGAGTAGAAGGATTAACTGGAAAGGGTATGTATTACTATCAGTTGAAGACACCTGAAGTACTTTTAACCAAGAAGATGATTTTTATTGATTAGATAAGATAGACAGTTAAAATCAATATTCGTTTCGAAAAGCCAGGACGTCATAATCCTGGCTTTCTTGTTTTTGCCGAATAAATTTCGGCCAAAACAAAAAAAATATTTTTATTACTGGCCAATACACCAAACAACGTGGGCATTTTCTTTATTTTTAAGTAATTAATGATTAAATTGACCTAATCAATGAATCTAAAGGGAAAGCAAACTTTTCAAACTGATGCCCAAGCAATTTGGAATATATTGATGGATACAAATAAACTTGCGGCCATCACACCCGGTATTTCAAAACTAGAAAGAATTGGTGAAGATCAATTCAATGCAACTTCCGATATCAAAATTGGTCCGGTAAAAGGAAGCTTTAGCGGTGACTTATTTTTGGTGGATAAAAAGGAGCCCCATGCATTTACCCTCAAGATAAAACAAGAGAGTAAGATTGGCAATGCGGATGCCACTGTTCGAATTCTAATTAATGAAGTTGAGGATGGCAATAGTGAACTCTCTTTCGATGGTAATGCTAAACTATCAGGGACTTTAGCTAGAACCGGCCAACGGGTATTGACAGGGGTGGCTAGTTCGCTTACTAAACAATTTTTTAGAGGATTAGAAAAAGAACTGGATTCAATAAGGGAAACGATTCCACTGGAAGAAATTAAGGAAAAACCAGTTTCGACGAAAAAACGACAAAACATATTTGTTCAGTTTTTGAATTGGCTTAAAGGCCTATTTAAAAGTTGAAAACAATAATTTATTATTAAAAAAAACCTTTTTACAATGTCAAACGAAATTACTATTTCCGTAAATGGAAAATCAGAGACACATACAGTGGAAGGGCGAGAACTACTGGTAGACTTTCTGCGTGAAAGGCTCAGCTTGACTGGAACCCATGTGGGATGTGACACGAGTAGTTGTGGAGCGTGTACCATTCATATGAATGGACAGGCTGTCAAATCTTGTTCGATTCTCGCTGCTCAAGCTGATGGGGCCGAAGTAACCACTATAGAAGGGCTAGCTTCTAATGGGGCTTTACATCCATTACAAGAAGGGTTCAATGAAGAACATGGTTTACAATGCGGATTTTGTACACCAGGTATTATCATGACCGCTGCTGATTTTCTTCAAAACAATTCAAATCCCACTGAACATGAAATCCGAGAAGCACTCGAAGGCAATTTTTGCAGATGCACTGGCTATCATAACATTGTAAAATCCATTCAATATGCAGCCAAAAAAATGAATGCTTAATTTCCCTTTGTGGATTAATTTTTTTCCTAATAAAATAAATGTAAATTATGACATATATAGGTAAATCAGTTAAACGTGTCGAAGATAGACGCTTTACTACTGGCAAAGGTCAATATACTGATGACATCAAATTACCCAATATGACCTATGCATATATTCTTCGAAGTCCATACGCCCATGCAAAAATAAATAAGATTGATACATCAGCGGCACTGGCAATGGACGGAGTGGTTGCGGTGTTTACTGGTGAAGATGTAAAGGATGTGGGAGGTGTCCCCTGCGGGTGGCAAGTAAATTTCAAAAACGGGGATGTGATGAAAGAACCCAAACACCCGTTAATTGCGCACGAACGAGTACTACATGTCGGTGATAATGTAGCTATGATCGTCGCAGAATCAAAATCAATTGCCCGAGATGCGGCCGATCTGGTTGATGTGGATTATGAAGAATTGGATGCTGCAGTTGATGCATTTAAAGCGGTAGCGGATGGAGCGCCTCAAGTGCATCCGGAAGCACCCAATAATATGGCTTTTGATTGGGAATTAGGCAACCCAAAAGAAGAAGTGGCTGAGGCCTTATCCAATGCAGCCCATATAACCGAATTAAGTTTTGTGAACCAGCGTTTGGTTGCGAATGCCATGGAGCCCCGAAGTGCTATTGGGGATTATGATGACGCCTATGGAAGACATACGCTTTATACATCATCACAGAATCCCCACCTAACTCGATTGCTACTCAGCGCCTTTGTTTTAGGATTACCTGAGCACAAAGTAAGGGTTGTGGCGCCAGATGTAGGGGGTGGGTTTGGTAGTAAAATATTCCATTACACAGAAGAGGCGCTGGTAGTCTATTTTTCTCACAAAATAGGCAGGCCAATTAAGTGGACTGCAGAACGCTCTGAAAGTTTTATAACTGACGCACATGGAAGAGATCATATCACCAAGGCCAAAATGGGTTTTGACGCAGAAGGCAATATTGTAGGTTTCCAAGTATACACGCATGCAAACATGGGTGCCTATTTATCTACTTTTGCACCAGCTGTTCCTACCTATCTATACGGGACTTTAATGCAAGGACTTTACACCACTCCCAAGATAAACGTAGATGTAACCGGCGTTTTTACTAACACCACTGTAGTCGATGCGTACAGAGGCGCTGGACGTCCGGAAGCTACTTATATGATAGAGCGCTTGATGGATCTGGCTGCACTAGAAATGGGTAAAGATCCTGCTGAGTTAAGGATGCAGAATTTTATACCTCCTTTTGATGGTGTAAACCAAGAAGGATATGCAACTCAAGTAGCGCTACAATATGATAGCGGTAATTATGAAGGTGTCTTGCGCAAAGCACTGGATTTGGCCGGTTATTCGGAGATGCGCGCTCAACAAGCAGCCACATCAAATGGCAAATTAGTTGGCATCGGATTTTCAACCTATATTGAAGCTTGTGGTATAGCTCCCTCTGCCGTGGTAGGTTCCCTGGGAGCACGAGCAGGATTATTTG
The DNA here is from genome assembly GCA_024639065.1 of Lewinellaceae bacterium. Lineage (GTDB taxonomy): Bacteria > Bacteroidota > Bacteroidia > Chitinophagales > Saprospiraceae > JAHEJC01. The sequence goes on from JAHEJC010000468.1 coordinate 3,030, forward strand.
AATCTGCACAAGTGACCGTTCAACCAACTGGTAAAGTAACTGTTTATACAGGATCACATTCTCATGGCCAAGGACATGAAACTACTTTTGCTCAAATCGTGGCCGATAAATTAGGCATAGGTATTGATGATGTGGAAATCGTGCATGGTGACTCAGATCGGGTAGCTTTTGGAATGGGTACTTACGGATCTCGAAGTCTGGCTGTTGGAGGAAGCGCTATTGTAAAATCGGTAGAAAAAGTTCTTGAAAAGGGTGCGAAAATAGCCGCCCATTTATTAGAAGCTTCTCCGGATGATCTTGAATTTGGAGCGGGTAAATGGACAGTGAAAGGGTCCGATAAATCGGTCGCTTTCGGTGACGTATCGCTTACCGCGTACGTGCCCCACAATTATCCGGAAGGAATGGAACCAGGACTGGATTTCTCTAGCTTTTATGATCCAGCCAACTTCACTTATCCCTTTGGCGCTTATATTGCCATGGTAGAAATAGATAAAGAAACGGGTAAAGTGGACTTAAAACGATTCGTAGCTATTGATGATGTAGGTAATGTAATCAACCCGATGATAGTAGATGGCCAGATTCACGGTGGTCTTGCCCAAGGAATTGGACAAGCACTTTTGGAAGGGGCTATTTATGATGAGAACGGGCAATTAATCAATGGAAGTTACATGGATTATTGCATGCCTCGAGCGGATGACTTTCCCAGCTTTGAAATAGGTCGACAACACACTCCTTGCCCTCACAACCCATTAGGTGTAAAAGGTGCAGGTGAAGCAGGTTGTATCGGCTCCACTCCGGCTATTGTCAATGCAGTCATTGATGCATTATGGAAGGCTGGCCATCAGGTCAAAGACATTCGTATGCCTTTAACACCTGAAAGAGTCTGGAAAGCCATGAACAATTAATTTTAAATTAAGCGGTAAAAATCTTATAATCATGATAGCGAACGCATTTACATATAAACGAGCAAATTCAGCTGATGAAGCAGTTTCAATGCTCAATGATCAATCCAAAATTTTAGCGGGAGGCCATAGTTTAATACCAGCAATGAAGCTGAGACTAAACAATCCGGAAAACCTTATTGATATTTCGCAGATAACCAGTCTACGAGGAATAACCGATAACGAAGGATCCATTTCTATTGGCGCCACTACCACCCATGCTGAAATTGCAGCAAGCGATTTACTTAAGCAACATATACCTATGATGGGTCAAACTGCATTATCTATTGGCGATATTCAGGTCCGCAATAAAGGTACCATTGGAGGAAGTATGGCCCATGCAGATCCTGCAGCTGATTGGCCCGCAGCACTTTTAGCTGCCGATGCAAAAGTTAACATAACCGGTCCATCCGGTAGCCGAATAGTCGATATCGATCATTTTTTTACTGGATTCTTTGAAACAGCTTTAGCTGAAAATGAAATCATCACCTCTATTTCTATACCGAAAACAGCAAGCAACGCCCATTCTGCATATACTAAGTTCAAGCAACCTGCTTCTCGATTTGCCATTGTCGGATGTGCCGCTGCAGTAGATTTGGATGGGGGAATTGTAAGAAATATCCGAGTTGCGCTAACTGGTGTAAGTGAAAATGCTTTTAGAGCTACTAGCGTTGAAAATGCATTGTCTGGACAACCATTGAACTCAGAATCCATTGCAAGTGCGATCGCGAATGGGGTGACGCAAGGTAATGCTGTATTAAGTGATCATTATGCATCTGAAGAATACAGATCTCATCTAGCTAAAGTTTATGTAAAAAAAGCGCTAACCGCTATATAGAGTATTGAGTAGGGAGTATTGAGTAGGGAGTATTGAGAATCCATATCGGTATTACTAAGCGGTTGAAAAACTTGGAAG
>JAHEJC010000469.1 GCA_024639065.1 Lewinellaceae bacterium
TTGGCAAATGGAAAATGGTTCGTAATGGAATGGATGAAAAATGGGAATTATATGATCTATCTTCCGATCCATATGAAGAGCAAGACCTAGCTGATTTACACGCTGCTCTACTTGTCCAATTTGAAAGCTGGATTCATGAAAATCGAGTTGATCCTCCGCCCCAAACAGAACCGGAAAGAATTGGTGGGAAACCATTCCGCTAATGGAGTATGGACCATCTATCAAATAGATTGATTTGTAAGATCATATTGAAGGCCTAGTCCCTTTAAGATACCTACCAAAAATCAAAACTCCGCCCAGCCTACATCAGGCAAATTTACAATCGGTTTACCAAAATAATCGTTGATACTTTTTACAATTGAATGTCCGGCATCAATACATGGCGACGATGGTTGTAAACGATAATCCATGATATCATTTGACCCAGGTTTTATCAATCTGGGGTCTTCAAATAAGCCATCAAGATCATCAGGAACATGGAGGATTTCCCCAAAATAAACATTGGCTTTAAAAAGATTATTGCTGCTTTTTCCGGTTCCGGGAATAACCTCAAACCTGCCATCAGGGTTTCGTTTTTTTCGTTCCACGACCCTTAAAGCAGCTCCTTGGTCTGCATAGAATATATTATTATAAAAATACATGCCATCTGACCAGTTATTTTCTCCCCAACTTCCATAACTCACCAGCTTTACATCCAGACCTTTTCCTACATAAATAGTGTTGTTGTATATCTGAGTATTTTGAGCCCCACCTCCAATATCAAATATGCGTGTTTGGTCATTTACACTTAGGTTATACCGGATAATCGTTCCTACACATCCCACATTGTTACTATCAGGTTTTGGAGTACAAATCAGCATAAATCCACCTTCATTGTCATGACTATAATTGTATTGAAAGATGGTATTCGTGCAATTATAATCTGAATCAAATGCCTGACCGTCTTTGTATCCTTTTACTCCACTCACTTCATTAAATTGAATAAGGGTATTATCGCAGCTCCAAGGCCAGATCCCTGCAGCATAATCATCGCAACGTGTTCTTGCACCTCGTACAATATTATATTCCACCAGAGCCCCTTCACATCCCCACGGCTTGATGGCATCTCCTCCTATATCCACTAACAGATTGCCACGTATCACAACATTGAAACTTGGATACCAGTTTTCAGCCCTTTTAACAAAAGGATGTCTTCCACAGATACCATTTCTGTCGGTTCTAACCAAATGACAATTTTCTATGTAAAGACCATTAAACCAACTGGGCATCTCCCCAGACGTTTCCCAATATATACCACAACCTTCTTCGTAAGATTTTTTCAACCAACCATTGACATCATGCACATAAAGATTTCTCAAACGGATATGCTTCATCTCCCCAAATTCTTCAGCCAGCACGCGCACACCCCAACGACTTGTCTCCTGATAAGGACCGTAATTGGTCAATTCCAAATTGTTTACCTCCCAGAATTGCACATTCTTTAAAAGCAAAGCTTCTGAAAACTTGCCTTCCGCCTTGATTAACGGTTTATTTCCTTCACCGTATTTGTCTACAACTATGGGATGACTTCGAGAACCTGATCCATGGACTACCAATTGACCTATATAGCTAGTTCCTGCTCTAAATAAAATACTATCTCCGTTGGAGAAAATAGTAGAATTTGCATTTTCCAATGTTTGCCAGGCTTCTTTGAGACTTAAGCCACTATTTGAATCGTTCCCACGCTCCCCATCTATATAGTAAGTTGAGGAATAAGTATATCCAGGCGTATAACTTAAAAAGAAGCAAAACAGAAGAACAAAATATGAAGTGAATTTTCGTCTCATGATCTATACTAATTGATGTGATAAAAAAAAGACAATGGTTCATTCCTGATTGATGATCGAAAAAATTATGACATAACCGGTATTACATAGCAAAATAGGGTGCGCGCCCCTTCCATCTACCTCTGGTGAAATCAGGAAATTCAACCGGTTGATTTTTTTCTATAGAATGTCCCGATAAAGGAACCACTGCACTCATGGTTACAGAATCATAAACGTCAAGGGGTGTTTGGGTTTTATCCTGAACAGCTTTGACAAATAATTCTAATTCAAGGCTATCTACTCCTCCATGTCCACCTGCTTTACTATCCCGGTCCTTCCACCATTTATGTAGAAATTCTTCTTCATAGGGCCGGAAGGGCTCCCATTCGTGATACGCTGGGCTACGATCCACTAAGTGCACCGCCACCCTTTGTTCGTTATAGATACCTTTGGTACCTTGAATCATCCACCGGTTATCGTAGGGCCGGGGTAATTGCATATCATAGTTAACAATAATCGATTTTCCTTTTTTAGTCCGCAATGTGGAAGTTACAATATCTCCTTGCTTATAATCCAGATTTGCATTGGGATGATCATTTCCAAAACGTCTTTTGAAATAAGCATTGATACTGGTCGAAGCTGTGGCGCAAGAATATATCTGTGTGATGCGATCATCACAATTAATGTCCATCCAACTTAATACAGGGCCCAATCCATGAGTTGGGTATTGGTCCCTATTATATTTAAGCAAGTATTTCGCACCCCAGCGCTGATGCCCATCCTCTGCATCAAAGAACCAATGATCTATACAATCATGAGAGTGAGCGGCGTGACAGTGTACGATATCACCCAGTAATCCGTTTCTAATCATATTGAGTACAGCCAGATTGTCTTTTCTGAAACTCCAATTTTCTAGCATCATACATGGGACTCCAGTCTCCTCGGAGGTATTCACTAGTTCCCAACACTCGTCTAAGGATAAGGCTGCCGGAACTTCAACGCCTGCATATTTGCCATGTTTCATGGCATACACAGCCATGGGAGCATGCCACTCCCAATAAGTAGCGATAATGACAGCATCCAGGTCTTCCCGTTCCATGAGCTTACGAAAAGCATATTCATCACCAGTATACCCTTCTGGTTTTTTCTGACCAGCATCTTGGCAGATTTGAATAGCTCGGTCCAGCCTTTCCGGGTGCAGATCACACAAGGCTGAAATTTCCACATTTTCGATGGCCAACAGCTCTCTCATCAAATGTGTTCCTCGGTTACCAGTACCGACTACACCCACTTTGATCGTCCCTGGATTTGTAGATGGCAGGATGGAAAAATTGGCAATAGGAAGGCTGGCAGCTAAACTAGAAGCAGATACTACTTTAACAAATGTACGCCGGTTGACTTTGTCTTTTTGCATGACCCAATTGTTTATCAAAAATACGAATTCTTGACTTAAAAGTTTAGTGACTTTTATTAATTAGAATCATAAGCAAAGCAAGCAAGCTCATTCTAAATATTGCTCTCCATAATCCAGTTTAAATAACCATAAAGATGTAGCAGAAAATCAAATGCCTTGAACAAGAAACATTGAAGAATTCAATAATAAAAAAAGCCCACCATTTTTTGGCAGGCTTTATATCATATAAATACTAGATAGTTAATTTCCTAATATCAGTGGCAAGCCTTCTTCACCACCACCCACTATTACTACTTTTGAGTTAGGGGAATTGGCAAGCTGTAGGGTTGCTTCTATTCCCTTATCCCGCAGGATATTGCTGGTCAAACTTTGGTTCAGGATCCGGTTGGCGTCCGCTTTGGCTTGGGCTTCAATCACTTTACGCTCTGCTTCCTTGCGTTCCTGGTCCAACAGATAATCATAACGCAGGGCTTCTTGTTCAGCACCTAGTTTTTCTTCGATCCGCTGCTTGATTTGTTCAGGCAGCTCAATTTCCCGAATGAGCACCGCATCGATTACCAGATTTTTTTCGCTCACAGCGTCACGCGTCCGTTGAAAAATCTCATCTTGGATGGCTTCCCGTTTCGTCGAGTAAAGTTCTTCTTCCGAATACTTTCCGATTACTTCCCGGGTCGCTGACCGAATTTCAGGCTTTAAAATTCTGCCCAAATAGTCCACACCCACTTGATTATGTAAATAGCCAATCCGGTCGAAGACAGGATTGTATCTAAAACTAAGCTCAACATTGATGTCCAAACCATTTTTGGATAAAACTTTCATTTGCTCTAGTGCTTCATTAATTCGCACATCATATATAAACATTTTGTTCCATGGGGCAACCACATGAAACCCTTGATCATATATTTTATCCATTTTTAATCCACCTCCAAAACGCTTAAATAGCACGCCCTTTTGTCCAGGCTCGATGGTGAGGAAAGTGGTTCTAGTGAGGACCATGGACAAGATAAGTAAAGCGAATCCTATGGCTGCAATCCTGAATATTTTTGGTGACCCACCTATTACATTCGGATTTCTTTGTTGTGTCATGATAATAAGGTTTATTTACTATTATAAATGAATAATAACGCTTTCTGTTCTGAGAATTGGAAATAATTCTATTAAGATACCCAAATCTACGACAAGAAGGCGATAATGAAAGAATGAAGGAATGAAAAAATAAAAAGATAATTTGGTAAAAGGATAATGATCAAAGGGCAGAAGGTTAAAGGTCAAAGGCAGAAGGTTAAAGAAAAACTCTACCTGAAACATAGAGGCCATGCAACCTTGTTTGACGATGGCAGATAAAACGATTGCCGATTTGATATTCTGGCTTAGCAATCCTTGCCTTAACCCAAACTATCCCGCTGGCTTACCAATCGCTGTGGGATTTTGACAGCCATGAGGCCATGATGCCATAATTCATCCAAACAACTCCACTTTTTCTATTATGTTTTCAACATCTTGTAAATTCATGCAATTAAAATGTTCTTTAGGACAAGCAGCACGGCCAAATTTTGAACAAGGTCTACAAGACAAATCTTCAACTTGTGATCGGAAATTCACTGCTGGAGACGGTTCTCCAAAATATGGCCAAAAGCCCAAATCCG
>JAHEJC010000470.1 GCA_024639065.1 Lewinellaceae bacterium
TAATTAAGAATTCGCTTTTTTTATTGTTTTTAGCCAGTTCTTGGATTTTTGCATAGTCTTGACCCAAGTTTGCCTGGTGCGGGGCACTTTTACTTACTAATTTTATCAATCTATAACCTATTTCACGGGTGGGTGTTAAATATTCAATAGGCGGAGACAAATCACCAACTTCCATGGTATCAATCGAGAAATAAATGTCCGGATCCAAATCAGCCACTGGAAAATAAGTGTCTCCTGATTGAGGATTCAGTATACGCCCTCCATTATTATAGCTCTGCACATCTTTATTCGAAAATTTTAGGACGGCCTCCTCAAAGCTAATGGAATCGATTTCTATCAAATTTCGGATAGAGTCTAATTGTTGGATGATCAGATCATGATCCGGTTGTTCTATTTCCGGTTTAATTAAAATGTGACGCAGACGGATGCGGTTTCCACGACGTTCCATTAACTGGATAATATGAAAACCAAATTGAGTCTCAATGATCGGCGAAATTTCTTCTTTATCCAGCTTGTAAGCGGCGGCTTCAAATTCCGGAACAAATTGCCCTCTTTTTGCCCAACCCAGATTTCCGCCTTGAGCACCTGATCCTGGATCGTCAGAAAATCTACCGGCAAGTTCTTCAAAATCTTCTCCATTTTGAATCCGCTCCAAAATTCGTAATAGCTTTTCTTTTGCATTTCCTTTTGATTGGCTATTTGCTTCAGGGTGCATGACAATTTCAGAAACTTCAACTTCACTATCGTAATATGGTAAGCTATCTACGGGTATACTGGCAAAGAAATTTTTAACTTCAGTGGGCGTTATGGAAATGTTTGCAATAATCTCACTACGCATTCGCTCTTCCAGGATCAGGTCTTTCACGCTATCAAACATTTCATCGCGCATTTCCTCAGGTGTCTTGCTATAGTATGAAATGAAATAATCCCGATCGTTACCCATCAAACTAAGAATTCGATCCACTCTGGCATTTACTTGACTGACAACTTCAGGATCGCTTACAATGATACTATCTAAATTCGCTTGATTGATCAAAAGTTTTTGAACCATAATATTTTCAAGCACAAAACACTCAGCATCTGGAGGAAGCTTACCTTGTTGTTGAGCGGCAAACTGTTTAATACTATTTTCGACATCTGAAAGTAAAATTATTTCACTACCTACTTGTCCAATTACCTGGTCAATGATCTCTCCCTCCTGGGCCGAAACGTTTATGAAAGCAAATATCGAAGCAAAAAAAAGTATAGACTTATTCATTCAGAGTAGATTTTTATATTATTGTTTTTTAATTCTCTTTCATATAACAATTCATTAATGCTTTCTAAAAGGTTTATTCTTCTTTGATGTAAAATAAGCCTGGTAATTTGATCTTTAATATACGATAAAGGAGCATTATTGGTAGCTGGAACTTTTGCCAAAATTTTTAGCAAGTAAAGGTCATCACCATTTGTCACATCAATTAATTTGTTTTTAGTCAAATCACCTATGCGAACAGAATTTGAAGGCAGAAGATCTATTACATCTAATGCTTTATGCCATCTTTCAGGTTCAATAAGTGAATTTATAAAACTCCCATTGGATAACGATAGAAGTTCTTCAATGTTTGGATCATTGGACTTAACTATTTGGCGTATCGAAGAAACATTTGGATGATCCTTTGGAATATTAATAAATAGACATTGAATAATCGTGTATTTCAGGATATATTGAGATTTATTAGATTCATAGTATAGCTGAAATTCTTCCTCAGAAATAAGGGTATCTAAATTTTTTTCGACTAGTAATTGTTCGTAGTTATTTAATATCAACGATTCTCGATAGTCGTTAACCAATTGTTCAATGTCTAAATCTTTGGGAATGTTTTTTTCTGCCTCTCGCATCATCAACGTTTTTTTAATCCACCGATTGATCAGGTTATTAATGGTTACCAAACTGTCATCAGGGTTTACCGCAGGAATAAGATCTTCAACTTCAGAAAATAAAAGCTTTTTATTAAATACAGAAGCTAGAATTTGATCTTTGGTATCAGTAGCAGGCTTATCTACACATGATATAAAATGGACGGCAAGCAAACAACTTACTATTGGCAAATAATTATTTCTTAACCAACGAGTCAAAAACATGCTGATTAATTTTTACTTCATATTCACTTTTAAGTTGGTCAACCCACTGTTTTTCTAAATAATTCTGATACTCCGCGATAACATAACCTCTGGATTCATTAAGCGTTTTCTGGGTAGGTTGAATAATTTGAGTCACCTTTTGAAACGAAGTAGTTCCATCTGTAGCATTTTTTGTAATGGGTGTCATAAAATGTAAATCCCATTGAACCCCATCAGGAAGTTGATCTTTGGTATACAATTCCTTTGTAGAAGTTAGTAAATCTGTTGATACAGATTTATATTTTGCTTGTACCTTTTCAAATGACTTCTTTTTAAGTTTTTTAACAAGCTTATCCACTAATTTTTGATCGCTGCTTTTTATGACTATGGTCTCAACTTCAGCTCTTTCTTCCCAAACAAACTTATCCCGATTTAAGTTGAAGAATTTTTTTAGTCCAACTGTATCTTGAGCAGCTTTATCCCAAACTTCCATTTTTGTAGCTTCGAACAGTAGGATACCTTCTTCATATTCTCGCATTAAATTTCGAAACTCCGGATATTTTTCTTTCAAGTTGTTTTCTTCATATTTAAGTGCCGATTCTTTTACAAATTCATCATACATACGGCGCAAAACACCATCTAATGTGTTATTGTAAGCAATTCTGATTCGTTCTCTGGTATTCCTAAATAAGAAAGAATTAAATTGGGAGGTATTAAAAACAAATTTATCTCCAAAAGTAAAAAGTTCTTTATTTTCCAGTTTAGTTGGGGTCTTCCATCGAAAGGTAAGAAAAGAACTATCCAATAGTGAGTGGAAATAATCATACGATTCAGGGAACTCTTTGAAATCAGCTTGTTCTAATATTTTCGTAATGATCTTATCCTTGGCAATTTGATTCCGACCGTCGTTTTCAATTTTAGCACGCAAAATAGACCTCATTTCTTCCATGGACCTTTTTGGATCTTTTTTGACCCGCTGAATGATATGCCATCCAAATTTGGATTCCACAGGTGTTGAATAATCACCATCGTTTTGTAAGCTGAAAGCCGTTTCCTCGAAATTCAATTCGTACTGATTGATAGCTAATTTACCAATATAACCTCCTTTGGAATTGGTTTTCTTATCTTCTGAAAAAGACCTGGCTAATTGATCAAATCGACCACCATCTTGCAGTGCCTGATATAGGCTGTCTATTTTGGCTTTGGCGAATTCGTCTTGATTATTTTTTGCTTTTCTGATAAAGATATGACCAATTTCCATTTCACCTCTCGCAGGTCTTTCCTCAATTACTTGCACCATGTGGTAACCTAATTTAGATACAACAGGCCCACCTATTTCACCTGGTTTAAGATTATATATCAGTGATTCCAGTTCATAAAACCCATCCGGTAACATAGCCGTCACATAGCCTAAAACGCCACCATTCTCTCCAGATCCTCGATCATCTGAAACCATTTTAGCCACTTCTCCAAATTGAGCTCCTTCGTTCAGTTTTTGTTTGGCTTCTATAATTTTGTTCCAAGCAGCTGCTGAATCCTTGGGAGATTTTTGTCCACGTATTTGTGCCAGGATGTGGGCTACCTTCTTATCTTTTTGCATTCGATCATATGCTTCTTCAACAAGTTTATTAATAACTTCCTTATCTGTCAGATATGAATTGGCTAGCTGTTTTCGGTAAGATTCTAATTCTTGTTGAAGTACTTGTATGGTATCTAATCCCATATCAAATGCTTTTTGCACTTTAAGCTTGAATTTTAAGTAGAGATCTAAATATTCTTGCAGAGATTCTACGGAATAGTCAGCATTATCTCCGTTGTTCTTCGTATAAATATATTCAAACTCAGAAACGTTGACTCCACGGTCTTCTACACTAAATAGGACAGGATCATCTTGGGCATTCAATGAAATAACGAATAGCAGCAACAGGCTAAATAAGTTGATTGTCTTCATATTAAGTAACACACTTTTATGGTCTGATAGGTGTAAATCGATTTTTGAATGCGCAAAAATAGTAAAATGGTTCTATTTACTTGAAAATCACCACCGAAACGCGTTTTAAATCAATCATATTGTGTCAGATACATACAACCGGTTGCTTATCGGTGTATTTAGCGTTTAGGCGTTAACCTTTTTTTGTATACTGATGACTCTGCGTTGGATATCATCTAATTTAACGTCCAGGTTATTGGTTTGCTGACTTGGTTGGTCTGTAAAGCTGATATGGGCATAATATTGCCATATTTCACTTATTTCATCAAAAGGAATTTCATAAGGGGCATAGGCCGTATTATCGGAAATTAACGTCAGAGCATGGCCAGATCGATTGATTTGCAATCTTTTATAAACCAATCCTTCATGCTTACTTACGATAACATAGGTTTTCTGATTTTTGACTTCCGTTAGTTTTTCTTTGTATTCACAGATCACAATAGAGCCTGGCTCCATTGGTAACATGGATTCTCCTTGAATTTCAAATGCGCGATAAGTGCCTTGGGGCATGGTTGGAACATATAACTTTGGCAGTTCTCGAATGAATTCAGGATCTTGAAAACTATGCAAATAACCAGCTTCAGCCTTAGAATCAACCAATTCTATGTTTTCTCTATTATGCTGGTCTACACTGATCGCCAACACACGTAAGTCTTTATTGCGTAGAATCTCCAGATCTTTGTGGCTAATATCAGACCGGATCAAGTCATCCACCTGAATTTCAAAATGATCGGACATCTTGATGAGCATTTCTATGTTGGGTTCG
>JAHEJC010000471.1 GCA_024639065.1 Lewinellaceae bacterium
GCAAATGGAGCAGGCAAGGTTGCAATCGGCACATACTTCAACCGCAAAACGGTTTGGGAAGTCAAGTTTTTTAATGGTGGATTCAATGTGTTTGAGGTATGACTTTTGCATATTTAATCCTCTTCTAAGTTGCTTTAAAGTCCTGTGCATAGGATTCCTATGGAGACTAAAAACAACAATCAATCAAGAGCACAAAGATAATCAACACTACCAAATAAAACTAGGAAATACATCAAAAGCTAGCAAAAGAATCTTGAAATCGTCCCCGGAGATTTTACCTATTGTATCAAGATAACAATTTTCTTTTAAATGATCTTCGCTAAATCTTAATTCCACTAAATACATTCTTTCAGGATTATTGCTCAATTCAATTGAGCTTGACTAACTTTTACGTTACTTACCAATTGACCTGCCACATCCAAAGCATTATAAATGCCCCATTTGGTATAGATTTTAGAGAATTAAATAAATTTGTTAGTGGAGTTCGCATAAAAAAATATGATCGGTTTGTGCTGGTGGGTGAGTGGATGACCCTCCCGGCACTACCTATTATAATGCAATACATTCCAGCAGTGGTCAAATCGCTGGAGCCGATTCAAAATTATTACTTCATTACAGCTCCGCCAAGCGGTTCTGATCAGACGGTAACGAATGGTGTCTTAGGTGATACTGAATCAGGTGATTGTGATTTTACAGTAGGCGGTTATGTTAGGTATCTATGCCTGGATCATTCGGATCTCATCGTACGGTTGAGTTGCACAGAATAACGCAATAGTATATGGAGGAACAGAGTCTTATTTGGTGCTGACTTTGAGATAGAACAGGGTGCTGATTTCTTGGGCATCATCATTCATGCGAGGAATCTTCTGCAATCCTTACTCTTCCAAGAACCATAAAGCAATAATCGGGAATTTCTAAATAGGATAATTTGAAAGATGGGGTGGCTTAAAACGAGATTAAAGATCAATCCAAGATCAGTACGAAAAATTGGTCTAGAAGATATTGAGTGCCAAATTTATCAAATCCTTATTTTATTTTGGGAATAGCAACAGCCCACTAATTAGTGAGTCGCGAGAAGAAACCTTCAAATCTCCAGAACTACTTTCCCGGTCGTCTTACCAGACTGAAAAAGAAAAATCCCCTTTTTCAGTTGATCAAAGCCCAGACGATGTCCAACAATTGGTTTTTTCAAATTCAGTAGTTGGATCTCAACGAGCAACTGGTGCATTAATTCGACATTATGAAAAAGGAAAATCAGGTTGAAAGCCATGACTGATTTATTTTCACTGGTCATCCTTTGAGGATCTATTTTGGGACGAGTAAGAAAATAATAGAGGAGCTTGAAATAGTTGGGCCGGTTGCCTACCGAAGCGTACCGTGCAGAGCCATAAGAGATCATCCGTCCCATTGGCGCCAGGTGTTGATATCCAATTTTAAGGATCTTGCCACCAATACATTCCATAATCAGATGAAGTGGTCTTCCATCAAGCGCTTGAGTCAGATCGGATTTGAAACTTTTACTTCGAACGATAATCCGGTTATAGCCCTCTTGCTGAAGCAACGCCCTTTTACTGGTATGACCAATAGTTCCGATGGTAAACGCTTCCTTTTTTTTGGCGATTCGATTGGCCATCAATCCTACACCGCCACCACCACTATGGATCAAAACTGTCTGACCTTTTTTTAAGTCACCAAGATTGACCAAGCCATAATAGGCTGTCAGTGTCTGCACCAGAAAAGAGGCTCCTTCGGTGAAATCCCATACTTTAGGGAGTGGCACGACGTAGCGATGATCTATATTTAAGTGAGTGGCATAAGCCCCAAACCGCGTGACGCCCATCACCCGGTCGCCCTGCCTTAAATCATTTACCATTTCGCCTACGCTGGCAATCACTCCCGAATACTCTAAGCCTGGAATGAAAACACCAGCTGGAGTGGCTGCATATAGGCCCCAAATGGCAAAAATATCCGCAAAGTTGAGTCCTATGGACTTAATAGCTACGGTTACTTCATGAGGCTTCGGTTCCGGTAGCGCCTCGGTTACCAATTTAAGATTGCTAACGGAACCCGCTTTCAGTTGATAAGCTTGTCGTTGCATACGAAGTGCAATCTACAAACTGCACCTCTCTAATACAAAACAAACAGACTATCTCTACCTGGCGGAGTGTTAAGGAAGCTGTCATTCAGAAGAAGCCCAACCGTTCCCTCAAAAGCAGCACATACGAAGACGGGATTTACTGTACTATAAAACTAGACCTAAAGGAGATGGAACCAGTCAACGTATTGTATAAGTGCGATATTATGCGTGGCTGTGGGTCGTCTCACCAAAAATATCAAAACAGGCAATGCTAAGACTGGTTAATGTATCAAACACTCTGGTTCTAAAAACAGAGGAGGTGGTCCCTAAATACCAGATTTAGAGGTATGCTCTTACACGAAAACCAGACCATCTATCCTCGAAATTATTGCAGACAATCAGGAGTAGATGGATTTAAAGACAAAGAAGTGGATGCCTAATTTAGCACCAGATTTTAGCTATTTTATCAACTTCCTGAAGGCATTAACCCGATATTTCCATGCTTCCTTTAATGTAGGTGTGGTATTATATGTAGCTAACTCATCAGAATTCTCCAAATAATCATTTTCCTCTTTCTCCAAGCGGTCAACTGCCTCAAGCATAGCGACTGGGGCGATTGTATAATTCTTTTTGACTAGCGAACGGAAAGTTTCACGCTTGGAAACCGGAAACCTCTTCTGGACAATAATCTGCCCTGAATCAATCCCTTCCTCAACAAAATGAATGGACACTCCTGATTCAGGTTCTCCTCTGAAGAGAACCCAGAAGGGAGTCAATCTGCCGCGGTTTTTAGGCAATAGGGCATTGTGTCGATTGATCACCCCAATCCTCGGAATTTCCAAAAGATTTTTCTTGATTATACTCTGACTTTGATTAATGATTACATCAGGTTGCAATCTGACTAATGCCTTCTGAAATGATTTCGAATTGGGTGTATTAATCTCATAGGTCTGAATCCCCTTTTTTTGAGCGTATGCCAGAATGGATGGATTCTTCCCAAAACCTTTCAACGCCAAATATTTGCAAATTTTAAACCATATTGACTGAATTACACTTGAAAAAAAATAGATTGGTCCCATAATCAGAAAAAGTGAAACAAGATATTCCGTTTTACTTTTCCCTTTCGATAACCTTAGCCTTCCTCCACGACTCACAGCTAGCCCAATGATATCCTCTTTACGTCCTTCGATAATCTTCTTGATAAACCGATTTGTCTCAATGGGTTCATCCATCATAATGATAAAAATTCTCAAAACTTAAATTCATTTGAGGATAAAAATTCTTTCATTGAGACAAATTCATAGTTGCGTTCAATGAAGTATTTAATTTCTCTGGTATACAATCGCATAGCATTTTCTCCTAGATTCTTTTGTTTTAGTTTGGAACGTAAATAATCCTTGATAAAGTAACTAATCAAATTACCACTTCTGTTGGCAATTTTTCTTGTCTCATTTGATTCATCAACTAATTCGTTGGGATGAAAGTCAAACACTACCGGCTTGCTAGTAACTTTATTTTCCAAATGCACAATATAGTGTTGTAACTTGGTTAAACCAGGAAAGATTCTCATTGTTGTACCCAGATAAGGGAATATATATGCAGATAATGGTATTTCTACAATTTGTCCATTTCCTTTCTTAAATAAGCTGTTCTGATCTGTCCTGTAAGGCAATCTGGGTGCTGTTAACCATTTCAATTTATTTGTACCACCAAAAGAGAAGAAAAAGTCAAAGCGTTGCGAGGCGATGCTACTGTCAATTAGATATCCTGTTTCAGCCAATGCTAAGGCAGTATGATTATTCACACGCAACGCCGGGGCTCTAAAGGAGATGACTTTTTCACCTGTTAGCTCTTCTAAAATATCTTTTGAAATTCTAAGGTGTTCCTTTTGGGTTGATAAATCAGTTACATCATGCCCATTTTCCTTGTTGTGATACAGACTATGACTGCCTATTTCAAAGCCATTTTCATGCAACAGCTTAACCGCAGCCGGAAATTTTTTAGCGAAATATCCAGTCACAAAAAAGGTGGTTGATATGTTTAACTCGTGAAATAGATCAATTAGTGATGGAATTGCTTCATTTGCTACAGTAAGTCCTGTAGCATCGCGCAAAGTATTATGCCATATTGAAGTAGTCTCCACGTCCAAAGCAAATAAACACAGCTTTCTTTTTAGCTTTCTCAATGATTTTTTATATCTGAGCGAAAAATACGAATATCTGCAGATCTTGTTCAATTGGCAGACGAATTTTACCAACAAAATAGGCTAAATTATTTTTAAGCCAAATAGGTCAAAATATTGATTGGTCAGCAGGATCCGAGCATCAATATTACCTTTAAGACTGGCCTAAACTTATTTTGGGGACGGACATTACTCCGAATACTTACAAGATTTTATTCATACGAATTTGGACTTAAAGAAGGAGGTAAGTTTAACCATAACCAGGGCAAATGAGTTAGGTCGATGGTTACGAAAATAGTTCATTAATGAGCTTCCTATGCTTATTAATTTGATTCGTCGAGTTTTGAAATTATTCGGCGGTGCGACCTCTGAGTAAATTATATTTTAGTTTGTAACCAAAGGAAGTGCAGGATTACCGTAGTAAATTTAAACCTAAATTTATTCCATCTTATTATGTAGATTTGCAACAAACGCTGGATGAAATTATAGCTTCAGAAATTAATTATCTTCAATCTTATGAAAAGAAACCCTTAAAATTGACATCTGGTACTTTATACATGCAATGACCAAAATCCTATATCAAGCTG
>JAHEJC010000472.1 GCA_024639065.1 Lewinellaceae bacterium
ATCAATCGATTAATCATTATAAATAACTTATTATGGCTTATAATATTCGCAAGGTTAATTACTTCAATGTGACCGTCAAAGATCAACCTGGAGAAGCCTACCAATTACTGCTAAACCTTTCTGAATTGGGCATAAATCTGGTAGCATTTACCGCTGTCCCCATTGGCCCCAACAGCATGCAACTAACTATTTTTCCAGACGACGACGAAATACTTATTGATCAGGCAGCCAAGGCTGGACTTGTTCTAGAAGGGCCTCATCCCGCTTTTCTGGTGAGAGGTGATGATGAGCTAGGTGCCCTAACCGAAGTACATAATTTATTTTTATTAGCCAATGTCAATATATCGGCGTCCAGTGGAGTGAGTGATGGAAAAGGTAGTTATGGTTACGTAATATATGTGCGTCCAGCAGACTTTCAAAGGGCTGCAGAAGCAATGGGCATCGGATAGAGTATCTATTATGCTTCATACCTGATCCTGTATTAAATAAACAGGGCAATATTTAATCAAAGGTATTAGTCAAGCTTGATAAGGAGGCATGGAGTGTGCGCACTTTAAAAAAAATTAGCAAATCAACTCTTTTATGAATAGAATCTAAAAAATTATGGAACTCTAATCATAAATAATTTGACTCAATATTGAGAAATGATAAAGGAAAAACATTCTCAAAATGATTTTGCACACAAAAGTACTCATACACAGTTTTATGCTGATGGCCATGCTCAATTGGTCAAGTAAATTAAGTGGGCAGGAATTGGTTGGATTGGAATGGCTGGACTTTATTTCGAAAAAAGAATTAACCGATAAATATGGTGATATTTTTAATAACGGTGTAGATCTTTATAAGATAAGATATACTACAACTGATTGGGATAAAAACATCGACACCTGTTCTGGCCTATTAGTGGTTCCCGACATTCCAATTCAAGGATTACCCTTGACGATTTACCTACATGGGACTATAAATTTTAATGATAGCGTACCGTCAAATTTACCTTTAGAAGCCACGATTCCTATAGTCTATGGAGGAGCGGGCAGCATATCCATGGCTCCTGATTATTTAGGTTTTGGATATTCAAAAGGTTTCCATCCCTACATGCATGCAAAAACAGAGGCAAGTACAGGCCGGGACATGATTCTAGGGGTACTTAAATTTGTTGACAAAATGGATTTCATATTAAACGGTCAATTGTTTATCTCCGGATACTCTCAAGGAGGTCACGCGGCAATGGCTTTACATCGCTTGTTGGAAGAAGATCCAATTGGAGGCCTTGAAATCACGGCTTCCGCTTTTATGTCTGGCGCCTATAGCCTTTCAGGTATTATGTATGAGACTCTGTTAGGCAAAGATGAATATAGTGACCCCGCTTTTGTGATGAACATTTTATTATCATACAATATGATCTATAGCATGTATAACGATCTTGCCCAATTATTCAGAGAGCCATATGATTCACTGGCAAATCTTTTATTTCAGGAGGATATCAACCTTGGGAGAATGAACGAAATCCTCATTGATAAATTAAATGAAGTGGAAGGAGCCGTGTTTCCAAAAAAAATGATTCAGGATTCGATTTTGGTTAAATTAAACACCACCGATAATCATCCTATCCAGAATGCTTTGAAGGACAATGATGTATTTAATTGGGCTCCTCAATCACCGGTTCTGTTGGTATACTGTCCTCAAGATGAAAAAGTACCCTATGAAAATGCTTTATTGGCTGATTCTGTCATGCGAATGAATGGGGCTCCAAGCGTAATTCTTCTTCTCGCAAACGAGACTCTTTTACATCTTGACTGTGCGGAGCCATCAGTATTAGGATCTCTATTATTTTTCCAAACGTTCATTGTTTCCGATGTAGAAATTACTTTGGCATCAAGGAAACCTATTTTTTATCCAAATCCTGCGAAACATAATCTAAAAATTTCTCATTTTCCATTAGCTGGACAATTACGCCTATTTGATTTATATGGAAGATTGGTTATTGATGAGGTTTTTTATAATGAAACTATTAATCTACTTGTAACTGAAATGAATGCCGGAACCTACTTTTGGACCATAAATTTCAATGATTCTTTTTGGAAAGGTAAGATTGTAGTCAGTAATTAGCTAGATTTCTTTCCATATAACATCAATTTCGGGAAAATACCTTGCCTAAAATTTCAGAAAATAGCTGAGCACTCAAATTAGTCAGATTTACCTATTACTTGGAACAATCCATACGGATTATACACTAATTGTTGTAAATTGAATTGATCATAAAGAACCAATTGGATGAGATGGACAATTTTGTGGGTGTTTTGTATCTCCACCTTTGCCTCTTTTGGACAGGAAGCACCCTTACAACAACAGTTGCTGAGTGCACAAGGAAAAGATAGAGTAAAAGTTCTATTACAACTCACTGATCAATATAAATCTTCCAAATCAGAACTAGCCTCTAAATATGCATTGGAAGCCAATGAGTTAGCCGCGAGTCTTAATCTTCATCAGGAAGAAACGAAAAGTCTTTATTTTATATCTATTCTCAATCGAGATGTAAAAAAATTTCGAAAATCAATTCAATTAGCTGAACAGGGACTGTCTATTGCTAATAGTAGAAACTATCCTGGTTTGCGTATTGAAGGATACCGGATTCTAGAAACCATTTATCGTTTACAAGGTCGCAGCTCGAAAGCGGAAGAATATGCTACCATACATAAATGGATTACGGACAGTTTGAATCAAGTTGCTATTAAAAGTCAGTTGGACCAATTACAGGAAGAATTCGCTGAAGAACAAGAAGAGCTAGCTGATATTGAAAGAGAAAAAGATCAAGTCTCCGCAGCCTTAATACAAGAAAAAGAGATTAGCCAACAAAAAGGAGAAGCCATTCAGGAGTTGCAAAAAACCACTACCGAATTAGAAAATGAAAAGATGAGGCTCCAAATTGAGGCCCAAGAACTGGAACGAAAAAATTTATTGAACGAGCTTCGATTATCAGAGGAGCAAACAAGGAATGAAAAAGATCGTAGTCAGCGAAACCTTTTTATGGCTCTAACCATAGTTTCTGGTCTTATCCTCTTAGGCATCTGGTTATCCTTTAGATTATTTAGGCAAAAGAGATTTTCAAGACAAGAAAAAGAGCGTAGAATAAAACTAGAGCAGATTGATCGTTTAAAAGATCAATTTATTGCCAATACCTCCCACGAATTACGTACGCCACTACATGGCATGATTGGTCTTGCTGAGTCGCTTAAAGATGGAGTTGCCGGTAAGATCAATAGCGAGATAAGGAAAAACCTGAATATGATTGTACACTCAGGCAATCGACTTTCTGCATTGATCAATGATCTGCTGGATTTTTCTAAATTAAAAAGTAATCAGTTAGATCTGGAAACTAAGGCTATCGATTTAAAAATGATTACTGACGTGGTGGTTCAAGGAATATCTCCGATAGCTGAAGAAAAAAATCTAACCATTATTAACCGGATTGATCACAATATTTCTGCTGTTGAAGCAGATGAAAATAGAATTCAACAGATCTTATTTAATTTGATCGGAAATGCATTGAAATTTACAGAATCCGGTTCTATCACCGTGGAAGCTGTGGAAAAACAAGATGAGGTAGTCGTAAATATCACAGACACTGGAATGGGTATTTCTCCAGAGCAACAAAAAGAAATTTTCAGTTTATTCACTCAGGGTGATGGATCATCAGAACGAATGTACAGTGGCACCGGATTGGGACTCACTATAACAAAACAATTGGTCGAATTGCATAAAGGCAAAATCTCAGTAAGCTCAAAACTGGGCGAAGGCTCCACCTTCAGCTTTTCATTACCCAAGTCAGAGACTATGAAAGATTTATTGATGGAAAGCTCCACTTACCAAGAACCAGAGTTGTCTAAGTTACTCGATTTAGACAGCATCAAAGAAACCTTAAATATGGACTTTACCATACCTCCCCTCCCTGCTGACACGATAAACTCGACTTATAATATTTTATTAGTAGATGATGAGCCGGTTAACCAGCAAGTATTAATCAATCATTTAAAGAATGAAGGCTGCGAAATAAGTTCAGCTTTAAATGGAGAAGAAGCACTAAACGCTTTGAAAAATAAAAAATATGATCTGGTTCTACTGGACTTAATGATGCCTCGTATGTCAGGGTATGAGGTCTGTAAACATATCCGGGAAAAATACTTAGCATCAGAGTTGCCCATCATCATGGTAACAGCTAAAAACCAAGTGCAGGATATGGTGCAAGGACTACGTCTTGGGGCAAATGATTATTTAGCTAAACCATTTTCAAAAGATGAATTTCTTGCCCGGGTAAAAACTCAAATTAACCTTCATCAGATAAGTAAAGCAACTAGCAAGTTTGTACCCTACGAATTTTTAAGGTCTATTGGCAGAGAACATATTACTGATGTGAAACTAGGTGATCAAACAGAAAAAGAGGTTACAGTTGTTTTTTCAGACATCAGAAGTTATACAACCATGGCAGAATCCATGACCCCTGAAGAAAATTTCAAATTTGTCAATGCCTACGTTGGAAGGATGGGTCCCATTATTAGAGCAAACAATGGCTTCGTAAACCAGTACCTCGGAGATGCTATTATGTCTATCTTTCTAGATTCCGTGGATGATGCATTGAACGCTTCTATCGAAATGTTGAAAATGATTCAGATCTACAATCAGGAAAGGATGATTAAAAATAGACCACCTATCCGAATAGGGCTTGGCTTACATACCGGCTCTCTAATCATGGGCATTATTGGCGATCAAGATAGAACAGATGCGGCTACTCTATCCGATTCGGTAAATACCGCATCACGGATGGAAGGATTAACCAAATTTTACGGA
>JAHEJC010000473.1 GCA_024639065.1 Lewinellaceae bacterium
AGTTCTGATTGTAAGGTACTGTGGCCACCCTGTATACTATGAAGGCATTGTTTTAAGAAAATTAAGTATAAAAAAAAAGATTAAAATATTTATGAAAGATGGATAAATTAGAAACGCAATAATGTTTTATGGAACAAAAGAAGTAACAAATTCTGAATTAGAGATATCCAATACGAACGAACTATGAGAACTCCAATCATAACAACGCACTATATGTAAATTATAGACTATCAATTAATATTTTTTGGAAATCAATTGGACACTAATTTTTATGTTTGGAAAAATGCAATATCTGGTATTGCTTAAAGTATGTACACCGCTTGGCTTATTCATAACCATCCTTTCTATTATTGTTGTCTTACTCCTAATTAATTATTTGAAGGCTAGAAATATTACAAGCGTTTCAAAGGAAAAAGAGGCTACTATTTTAGCTTTAAAAAACAAATTAAATGAGGCTGCAAAAAGACAGGACTCAATCGAAAAATTATTGGAATACCAGGAAACTGAATTTGAATTAATTTCAAAAAACATTAATGATCAATTAGGTGGATTGATGGTCACCGCATTGGTCCAATTGCAACATTTATTTGAAGGATCCAAAGACCAAGCCAATGAGCCTTATACTAATCTGGAAACTTTATTGAAAAATGCCTGTGATGAAGCTCGAAGGATTGCCCATTATACCATGCCAGAATCACTTTTCCATTTGGGTATCAGAGAGGCTATTGAAGATTTGGCTCAAAACATGAACCCTGATTCCATTACCATTAATACAAATTTTTTAGGTATTGAAAATTTAAATATAAAAAAACATAAGACTTGGATTATTTACCAGATCGTAAATGAACTAGCTAATTATTTATCAATACGCAGCGACGTAAATAATGTACACATCCAGTTTATTTATGAAGGGGGAGAAGCAATTATAAAAGTAAAAGGTGATGGCCATCTCCCGCTGTTGAGCGCTCAAAAAGATAATAATGAATTTTTTGAGAAGATAGAGTCAAGGGTTAATTATTTAGGTGGGCAGCTTAAAGTAGACACTAATGAATCTTCTGGAAATTCTATATCTATCAAGTTTGCAGCCTAACATAAAAATGATTTCATCTGCTTCTCTAGATCCGTCTTAATTTGAATGTCCAAGATCCAAATCGATCTAATGACTCAATCACTAATTTATTTTGATTAATTCTACATATACTACCAAAATAGCAAAATTCTTCTCTAGCAATAAAATCATCAAAACACATATCCAGGAAAAATTCCAAATTACGATTGCTCCCATCATCGTCGTAGTAGGAGTCATCATCCAATAAAATTTCCCACCATCCATCAAATAACTCACCTATCGAAACGTCATCATAAAGTGCTGAATAGTCCCCAAAGAATTCAATGACGTCTCCTGCGAAATCTCGCGTGATATTATCTCTAAATAAAGCTCCATCTTCCTTGTAAAAGACTTTTTCGAAAGCCCAGGCACCGATCAATTTGTTCTCTTTCCTTACTATTCTATATTCTGTGGAGCAACTAAATAATAACAAGGCAGCTATTGCCAAAATAAAAGTAAATTTCCATTTCATAAAAAACAGGTTTTTAGTGGAAAAATGAATAAACTACCTTTAAGTTTATAAATTTTTAAACAGCATTCAAGGTCTGGAGCCATTCTTAGCCAGAGTTTAACTAGCCGTTTTAAAAGCATGTTAATTATATTGATTTTCGCGATTATATGTTAATAGATTTAAGAGTTGATGGCCTTAACAAAAAAAAAGAGGCCATAATAGCCTCTTTTTATTATGCAAAAATTCGTACCCTAATTAAGCAATAGTTATGTTTTTATCTAGATACACATCCTGGATTGCGTTCAGGATTTCTACTCCGTCATCCATCGGTTTTTGAAAAGCTTTTCTACCAGAAATCAATCCCATACCTCCAGCACGCTTGTTGATGACTGCCGTTTTTACTGCTTGCTGTAAATCATTGGTGCCTGAAGCACCTCCTGAATTTATGAGCCCTGCCCTGCCCATATAACAATTGGCCAACTGATATCTTGTCAGATCTATAGGATGAGCAGAACTCAATTCCGAATAAACTTTATCATGCGTTTTTCCAAACTTGATGGCAGTAAAACCACCATTGTTTTCAGGTTGTTTTTGTTTTACAATATCTGCTTCGATAGTAGCTGCCAAATGATTTGCCTGTCCAGTCAAATCTGCAGCAACATGATAATCCATGTCTGTTTTAAAAGCAGCATTTCTCAGGTATGCCCAAAGAACAGTAACCAATCCTAAGCTATGGGCATATTGAAATGCTTCGGTTATTTCTTGAATCTGACGATTGCTATTTTCGGAACCAAAATAGATGGTTGCTCCTACCGCAATGGCGCCCATATCAAAAGCTTGATCAATACTGGCAAACATAATCTGATCATATTTAGTAGGATAAGTTAGAAGTTCGTTGTGATTAAGCTTTAGAAGGAAGGGAATACGATGCGCATATTTCCTGGATACAGACCCCAGAACACCCAGGGTAGATGCTACTGCATTACATCCGCCTTCTATAGCCAACTTTACGATATTGCCAGGATCAAAATAAATAGGGTTTGGAGCAAAAGAAGCACCAGCGGTGTGTTCGATTCCCTGATCCACCGGTAGAATAGATACATAACCGGTTCCGCCCAAACGGCCAGTGTTAAATAGTAATTGCATATTCCTCATTACCGCAGGGGATCGATCGGAACCCTGTACTACCCGATCTACGAAGTCTGGTCCCGGTAGGTGAAGATGCTTTTTCAGGATAGTTTTACATTCGTGGTTAAGTAGATAATCAGCATCCGCTGCCAACAAGGATTCCAATTTTGATGGTGATATTGGTGTTGCTTCCATGATCTATTTTGTTAATTTTTTGTAAACCAAGTGCGCAAAATACATCTAGTACTAGTTCTGAAGGATGATTTTAGTCATAAGTATGCATGAGCTTGATCAGATAATCAACGGAACGATTAATGTAGAGATTTGCTTAAAGGAAGTGTTTGATTATATTTGCTGTTTAAATTTGGAATCCAAGAGGTTTATTTTTTTATTAAATAAATTAAATGAGGAAGATAGCAGTATTTACTTCTGGGGGTGATGCCCCTGGGATGAATGCATGTATACGAGCAGTAGTCCGTTCAGGGTCACACTATGGTATGCAAGTAATGGGTATCAAAAGAGGGTATACTGGATTGATAGAAGGTGATATTATCGAAATGGATGCTCGTTCTGTGGGCAACATTGTACAGCGAGGTGGTACCATTCTGATGTCGTCGAGAAGTCAAGAGTTTCGTACAGAGGAAGGCAGAGCAAAAGCATTTGAAAATATTAAGAAACACAATATTGATGGCCTGGTAGCCATCGGAGGCAATGGTACCTTTGCTGGAGCTTTGCAGTTTTATACAGAGTATGAAATACCCGTTATTGGAATCCCAGGAACGATTGACAATGATTTGAGCGGAACCGATTTTACCATCGGATTTGATACAGCATTAAATACTGTGGTTGATGCCATGGATAAAATTCGGGATACCGCAGAATCACATAATCGGGTATTTTTTATGGAAGTTATGGGTCGAGATTCTGGTTTAATTGCACTTTACTCTGGTATTGCTGGGGGTGCTGAGTCCATAATGATTCCGGAGATGGATGATGACATATTAAATTTAACCAAAACGTTGAATAAAGCGTTAATCAGAAAAAAATCTTCATTGATCGTAATGGTTGCCGAAGGAGATGAAGCAGGAGGAGCGTTTGAAATAGCCAAAAAAGTAGAATCTGAGTTTGACGAATTGGACTGCCGGGTTGTGGTACTAGGCCATGTTCAGCGGGGAGGTGCTCCCAGCTGCAACGATCGTGTGCTAGGCACCCGTTTGGGTATAGGCGCCGTTGAGGGTCTGTTACGGGGAAAAACCAATGTTATGGCAGGTATCGTGCACAACAAAATTGAATATACCCCCTTTTCTGAAACGATCGATAACAGTCACAAAATTAATCAAGATCTTTTCAAGATTATTGATCTGATGGCTCATTAAATTTTAACGAGATTAACAAAATATATTGAAAACATGGCAAAAGTAAAAAAATCAAAAGGGACTATAGCAATTCTCACCGGAGGAGGTGATGTACCTGGATTGAATCCTGCAATTCGGGCAATCACCATTCGAGCTTTAAGAGAAGGCTATAAGGTAATAGGTATGCGACGTGGATGGGGAGGCGTTATTGATATGATCAGAGATAAAAAACACGATAACAGCGACAACTTTCGATATTTAACCAAAGAGATCGTGAATAAAGCTGGCCGTACTGGGGGCACATTTCTACACACCTCCAGAACCAGACCAAGTCATGTCCCTAAATTGAAAGTACCTTTACATCTTAAAGATCAATTTACAGAGGAAGTAAATGATTTGACAGATGAAGTGGTTAAAAACCTAGAGTGGTTGGAAGTAGATTATCTTATCCCAATTGGAGGAGATGATACCTTAAGTTATGGAGTGCACCTTTTTAGAAAAGGTCTTAAGGTAGTCGCAATCCCAAAAACCATGGATAATGATGTGCCGGGAACTGACTATTGCATTGGTTTTAGTACTTGCGTAACCAGAACGATCAGTCTTACTAATAATTTGAGAACTGCCGCTGGTTCTCATGAAAGAATTATGGTATTGGAAGTATTTGGTCGTTATGCGGGATTTACAGCTATGCTTCCAGCTATGGCTGGAGCCGCCAATAGATGCGTGATTCCTGAGCACAAATTTGACATGGAAAAACTAACCGAATTACTGATTGAAGACCGCATGGAAAATCCCAGT
>JAHEJC010000098.1 GCA_024639065.1 Lewinellaceae bacterium
CCATGCACCTTCATTATGACATTGTATGCAATCATTGGGGAAGTTAGCACTGGCATGGTCGGGGTTGGTGGTGTTGTCGTAATCGGTTTGGTGGCAGCCAGCACAAGTGGTGGGGGTATTGTTGTAATCACCATTTGCGTGGCATTCTGCACAATTGTTAGCCATATTGGCGTGTGCCCCATTTAACGGATAGAATGCATTGTGATCAAAATTAGCGGGTGTCCAGGCACCTTCGTTATGACACTGGATACAATCATTGGGGAAGTTGGCATTGGCATGGTCGGGGTTGGTGGTGTTGTCGTAATCGGTTTGGTGGCAGCCAGCACACGTGTTGGGGGTGTTGGTATAATCTCCACTGGTATGACAATCTATACAGTTATTAGCCAAATTAGCATGTGCACCATTTAACGGATAGAAAGCATTGTGATCAAAATTAGCGGGTGTCCAGGCACCTTCATTGTGGCACTGGATACAATCATTGGGGAAGTTGGCATTGGCATGGTTGGGGTTGGTGGTGTTGTCGTAATCGGTTTGATGGCATCCAGCACAAGTGGTGGGGGTATTGTTGTAATCACCATTTGCGTGGCATTCTGCACAATTATTAGAAATATTGGCGTGCGCCCCATTTAACGGATAGAATGCATTGTGATCAAAATTAGCAGGTTTCCAGGCGGCCACAGTATGACATTGAATACACTCATTTGAAAAACCAGCGTTGGTGTGATCAGGGTTAGTTGAATTATTATAGCTGGATAGGTGGCAGCCTGCACAGGTGTTTGGGGTATTATCATATCCATCTTGATGACATTGAATACACTCATTTTCGATCAAGGCATGGGCTCCATCTAAAGGATAATAATCATCATGTATTCCAAAGGATGCCGGCTTCCAATCCGGATCGGTTGTGTGGCAAGATTTACAGTCGGTGGGAAAATTATTTACTGTGTGGCTTGGATTTACAGAAACAACAAAGTCATTGGCATGACAATTAATACACTCCGTTGAAATACCTGCGAATCCTTCTTGATGGCAATCAAGGCATTCAATGCCAATATGGGCTCCAGTAAGTGGAAAGTTGGTAGAATTATGATCGAAACCATCTTCCGCACTTCCGGTAGGATGACAAACTAGGCAAGCATTGTCTTGATAAATATATCCATTTATGCCTTGGTGCCCATTATCGGTTTCAGGATTTACATGGCAACCAATACAACTGAACTCGTTGAAATTATCCAGATTGGTGTGACATTCAATACAATCCGTCCATTGCCCTTGGTGTGCGCCTGAGTGAATGGGAAATGACTGATCATGATCAAATTCAGCTGGTGACCAACTGGCTTCAATATGGCATTGGGCACAATCGTTTGAAAAATTGGCTCTGATGTGATTAGGTATGGTTGTGTGATTGTAATCATCTAGATGGCAGCCAACACAGGTATTAGGTGTATCATCGTATCCGTCCTGATGACATTGAATACATTCATTTTCGATCAAGGCATGGGCTCCATTTAAAGCATAAAAATCATCGTGCAAACCGAAGGAAGCGGGTTTCCAATCCGGGTCGGTTGAATGACAAGATGCGCAGTTTATTGGGAAATTATTTGCTGTATGAGGTGGATTAACGGCTACTTCAAAATCATTGACATGGCAGTTTATACACTCTGTAGATATTCCTGTAAACCCTTCACTGTGGCAATCCATACACGCTGTTTCTGCATGTACCCCAGTCAATGGAAACTGAGTAGTGTTATGATCAAATGCTAGATCTGAAGATCCGGTTGGGTGGCAAGCGAGACAAGCATTATCTTCATACATATATCCACTCACTGCTTTATGCTCTTCGTTGGTCTCGCTGCTAGTATGACAGGAAACACAAGTAAACGACAAGTAATCACCAGCATTCGTATGACAGTCGAGACAGGATGTCCATTCTCCCTGATGTTCCCCGGAATATATTTGAAAATATTGTTCATCGTGAAGAGTAAAAATTACTGGCTGCCAATCGGGTTCGTTGGTATGGCAACTGATACATTCCGTTGAAAAATTTGAAGTGATGTGATCAGGAGCTTGAGTATTATTATAATCTTCTTGATGACAATGGATACAATCAGGAGTGACATCGGAATAATTATCCGTTGTATGACACTGATTGCAACTTTGAATATCATGGCCTAAAGTAAGTGGAAAGAATTCATGGTTCATCTTATCTGAAGTCCATTCTTCATTCAAAGGGTCGTGGCATTCAATACAGTTTTGAGAAAACCCACCATAAGAATGATTCGGATTGGTGGTTGCATTATAATCATCTAAGTGGCAATTGATGCAGTCATTCCCAACAGGATCAAATCGCAGGTTTGTCTCAGAAAGGTGACAATCTGTACAACTCAAATTATTATGTGCACCAATTAATGGAAATCCATTCGCATCATGAATTTGTGGAATATTATCAACTAGCCAAGTATTGGAATTATGGCATTGAGCGCACTCAATACCAACGGACATTGTATGGATGTCGCTATGACAAGATGCACATTGATTGGGGGCTTCATTAAAGACTAGGGAGGAATGACAGGATTTACAATCGACCTGAAGATGGGTTCCTAAAAGGGCAAAATCGGTTGAATCATGGTCATAATGAAATGATTCAAATGCAATAGCCCATCCTCCAGTATTATGACAGGACGCACAATCCTCCTTGTACAATTCTCCATGCGGAGATTGAGCAAGTGAGTGAATTGCCCCACAAAAGAATAATGTTATTAAATAAAATCTATACACACAAACCTATCCATTTATCCAATGGGCTCTATTGTTGTTGCCTCGCCACTTCTGAGGCAACCTGTACACGCATCTTGGATACTTTTCACCTAAGGGAAAAGTAGGACGGCTGGATCAAATAATATTTGGTATCGATTTCAAAATACTACCATAAAAAATGAAGAAAAAAATTTCTGTCCGCAGCTATTCAAATTCAATTGTCATGGTATTGTAAAAAAAATGGAAGGATTGTCAAATATATTAATTTTCATAGATTTTGTCAAGGACCATGCCACATTTTACCTATTTATACACAGTCTAATTTAAATATAACAAGCGCTCTTTCTAAATATTCCGTTGGAGATAATCTACAAAATAGAATATCGGTTATTTGAACCAGGATAAAGGACGCTTACGAATATGGTATTCCATGGTATTCCGATTAATTTGTTGACCCTATCTGAGTGACTTTTTCCCAAATCTTTTAGTCAGTTTAGTGTTGATTCGATAATTTTGTTGTTGTCCCTGGCTGGCAATTTCGCCCAAAATATGCAATCTCCAATTTTTATTTATCCGGTATGAGAGACTGCCTCCGTAATAATGTTGAATAAATTGAGATTCAGCGTTATGAAAGTTATAATCAACATGTCGGTAATATACATCTGCATTTACTTTGTGCTTGAACAAAGCTCTTCCATACCTTAACGAAAAGATCTTGCTTTCAAGATAATTCGAAGTATTTAGATTAAAGTTGACGGAAAATCTTCCGGTTATCAAAGGGACCCGGGATAAACTTAAATAACCATTGATATTGTCTGATTTGTTTTGACGATCACTTTGGAATCTTTTGCCGATGCTTAAACCAACATTCACTAATTTAAAGGGCCTCAAATTAATACGAGCTCTAAATCCTTGTCGTGCTTCATCATTATCCAGTAATCGTTCAATTTCCGTTTTCAGTGTTTCATAAAATAGAATCCTTTTGCGTGAATCGTAAGCGACGCTAACATTAAGTTTCCTACTAAATTTGTAACGAGCCGATATATAAAAATTGGTCAGCCTTAGGTCACCCAGGGTAGCAGCATTGGCTTGGTTAAAGAGATCAATTTCGAAAGATGAAAATAGATTTAACTTGTTGTTGAGCGTACTGGAATGTTGAAAATAAGCGTACCTTCGATCCGTGTGTTGGTTATTCTTTTGTTCAAGCAATCCTAGTGTAGATTGTGAATAAGCTTTTTCCTTTTTAGAAACCAATCCAATGTAAGCTCCATATTCCAATAAATTCGGGTTGAAATCATAATCAATGATATCAGGCCTAAATCCAAGGATTATTCCGGTGTAAAAATTACCGAAATACTTTTCAGTTTGTAAACCATCGATGGCACCCAGTGATGAAACCTTATGGTTTATTTTTCTACCAACTATGAAGGATAAAGTAGAATCGGGCTCATACTTAAAAGCTAGGTTGTAAACTCTCAAAAAGTTATTTCGAATACCAGAGGCATCTGATTTGGACACTATATTTTGCCGGTAATTGAGGTAAGATTCAAAGGAGAATTTTGAATTATTTAGATGATTTGCATTCAACGAGAAGCGGTACATCATTCTGCGTCTGGTGCTTGATTCAGGATTTATTTGACTATAAGAAGCAGCTGAAACTCGGCCTCGAATATGCTCTGTGTATTTAGATTTATGTATTGGGTTAGAAATAGATGTTGTTTTGGTCGGAAGAACAGATACTGGTTGGGCAGGTGGATTTTCATCAAGGGATTGCTTTTGTTCTAGAGGTATGATTTTTTTAAAAATTACTTCGTGATCTTTAGATATTTGACAACCGTTCAACAAACTACATACACAAGATGTCGATGATTTTTGGGTAACCAGTAAACAGGCAACATCATTTCCGTCTGCCATATTAAAAAGGGTATCCCCAACTTCAATAGTTGAAGTGTTTTCAAACTTTACATAAATATTACGAGAGGTAACATAAGAGACTTTTCCCACAAGGAGATCATTCTTTTCTTGTCCATGTAATAGGACTGCACTTGCCAGAAAGCCTATTATATAAATTATTCTATTGTTCATTATTCGTTCCCTGATGGATGGCAAGAAAGACAGGCATTACTTTCGTACACATATGCGTTTTCCTCATCATGGTCTTTATCTACTTCGTTTTGGTCATTGTGCTCATGGCAATCAATACAACTGAAAATTGCATAGTTTCCAGTATTGATATGACATTCATTGCAAGTATTCCATTCTTCGCGGTGCTTTCCACTATAGATTGGAAAATACATACCATCATGGTCGAAAGTAGCTGGCGTCCAGGCCCCTTCATGATGGCAATCAATACAATCGGTTGGGAACTGGGCTGTACTGTGATTGGGATTGTTGGTGTTGTCGTAGTCGGATTGATGACACCCTATACATGTGTTGGGTGTATTATTATAATTGCCACCTATATGACACTGCACACAATTATTGGCAATTGCAGCATGTGCTCCATTTAACGGATAGGTTGTATTATGGTCAAAGTTGGCTGGCGTCCAGGCGGCTTCGGTATGACACTGAATGCAGTCATTGGGGAAGCTAGCATTGGCATGGTCGGGGTTGGTGGTGTTGTTGTAATCAGCTAAGTGGCATCCTGTACAAGTGTTTGGTGTATTATTGTAATCACCATTGGCATGGCATTGTAAGCAATCGTTGGCAATGGCAGCATGTGCTCCATTTAACGGATAGATTGCATTATGGTCAAAGGTGGCTGGTGTCCAGGCGGCTTCGGTATGACACTGAATGCAGTCATTGGGGAAGTTGGCAGTGGCATGGTCGGGATTGGTGGTGTTGTTATAATCAGCTAAGTGGCATCCTGCACACGTGTTTGGGGTTTTGGTATAATCCCCACTGGTATGACATTCAATACAGTTGTTGGCTATGTCAGTATGCGCACCCAGGAGTGGGTAGTAATCATCATGTATGGTAAATGAAGCTGGTGTCCAGTCAGGATCAGTGGTGTGACATGAATTGCACTCAGTCGGGATGCCTACTTCATTGTGATTAGGGTTTAATGATCTGTTGAAATCAAGGGTATGACAATCAATACACTCAATGGAGGTACCTTGATAGCCTTCACTATGACAAGCCATACACTCAGTTCCAATATGAGCTCCGGTAAGAGAGAAGTTAGTTTGATTATGATCGAATCCATCGTCAGCACTACCAGTAGGATGACAAACCAGGCAAACGTTGTCTTGATAAACATATCCATTTATACCCAGGTGTTCATTGTCGGTTTCCGGATTTGTGTGACAACCAATGCAACTAAATTCAGCAAAGTTATCTGGAATGTTATGACACTCCACACAATCAGACCATTGTCCAAGGTGTGCACCTGAGTATATAGGGAACGACTGATCATGATCAAATTCCGCAGGTGACCAACCACCTTCATGGTGGCATTGGATGCAGTCGTCTGAAAAACCGGCATTGGTGTGTTTTGGGTCTTTAGTATCATTGTAATCAACTAGATGGCATCCAACACAGGTATTAGGTGTGTTGTTATATCCTGCTTGATGACACTGAATACAATCATTTTCTATGAGTGCATGGCCACCATTCAAAGGATAAATTTCAGCATGTAAATTAAAGGTAGCGGGCTTCCACTCGGGATCCGTTGTATGGCAAGATGCACAATCTGTTGAAAAATTATTCTCTGTATGGCTGGGATTCAACGAAACCACAAAATCATTGGCATGGCAGTTAATGCATTCGGAGGAAATACCCATGAATCCTTCTTGATGGCAATCCAAACAAACCGTTTCTATGTGTGCTCCCGTTAAAGGGAATTGGGTAGAATTATGGTCAAATGCCAGATCTGATGAACCAGTGGGGTGGCAAGCAAGACAGGCATTATCGTCATACACATATCCGCTTACTCCATTATGTGCTTCATCGGTTTGGGGATTGGAATGACAGGCTACACAGGTAAATGACCCATACTCTCCAGCGGTGGTATGGCAATCCTGGCAGGCATCCCATTCTCCTTCGTGATCTCCAGAAAATACAGGAAAGTATAGATCATCATGACTGGAGAAATCAGCCGGTTGCCAATCCGGATGAGTAGTGTGACAGCTCATGCACTCCGTTGTAAAGCTTGAAATTAAGTGATTAGGATCTTGGGCATTATTAAAATCTTCTTGATGACATGTAATGCAATCAGGAACGGCTGCCGAATAATTATCTGTTAAATGACATTGCTTACAATCCTTAATATCGTGGCCTAGTGTAAGTGGGAAAAAATCGTGATTTATTTGATCCGAAATCCAATCGGCGTTAAATGGGTTATGACAATCAACACAGTTTTGAGAAAATCCAATGGAAGCATGATTGGGATTGGCCGTTGCATTATAATCCTCTAGGTGGCAATTGATGCAATCGTTGCCAATGCGATCATATCGCTGGTTTGTTTCCGACAAGTGACAGTCAACACAACTCAAGTTATTATGAGCTCCGATCAGCGGGAATCCATTTTCTTCATGTATTTCTGGAATATTGTCAACCAGCCAAGTATTGGAATTATGGCATTGTGCACAATCATTGCCAACGGACATACTATGTATATCCATATGACATGAAGCGCATTGGTTAGGAGCTTTATTGAAAATCAGGGAAATATGACAAGACTTACAATCGACGAGTAGGTGGGTCCCGACTAATGGAAAATTAGTGGAGTCATGTTTATATTGAAATGAATCCAATGAAATGCCCCAACCAGCCGTATGATGACAGGAAGAACAGTCGGCCTTAAACAAGTCTCCGTGGGGGGATTGAGCGAGCAATTGAATGGCTCCCAAAATAATTAATATTATTGATGACAGTCTATGCAATCAAACTTTTCAATTTTATATAAAACTCTATTTGCATCATTATCTACAATATTTAGGTGACATGCATTACATTCCACTATTAAATGTTCACCATCTAGTTTAAATGCAGCTTGGTTATGATCAAAAATGCTTGGAGACCAACTCTCTGAATTATGACATGGGATACAATCCGTCTGACCATTTTCAACAAACTGATCGCCATGATTATGGTCGTGACAGTGATAGCATTCTTGTTCCATTGAGAAAAACGAAAATTCTAAAGTATTATTGGTTTGGGCATTTTCAAAATGACAGTCTCGACAGTTAATTCGGGTATGTGCTCCCTCCAAAGGCCATTCAGTCAAAATATGATCAAAAGATATCGAAGCCCAAGAGCCTTCAGAATGACAAGATTGACATTGTTGATCAGGATAGTATTTACTACTCAATTGACCTTCATGGATGTCTTCATGACATTCCACACAGGTGCCACCTATATTTCTAAAGGTCCATTGTTCTTCTTTCAAATGACAATCAAAACAAGGCGTGGCCAGATGTGAACCAACTAATGGAAATGTTGTTTCCGCATGATCTTCCAATGAGAAAAGGCTGTATTCAAAACCTTCATGTAATGAATGACACCGAGCACAATCCGGCGATGTTTGATGATCTTCAAATTCACCCTGGTGATAGTCTTGGTGACAATTCTTGCAGGCGGAATAGTCAATAGGTACTGTATATCTGTCTTTATGACAAGACTTGCAATCCACGCCTAAATGCAATCCTTCTAATGGATAATCCGTAACGCTGTGATTAAAAAAATCCATAGACTTAAGACTGAAAAAACTTTTCTCTACATGGCATTGAGCACAATCATTACCAAATTTATTTTCATGTACGTCCTCATGGCAGGAAACGCATTGATTTTCTTTAATATTTAATTGGTCCTGGAAAACGGTTTTAGCATTACTACTTTTTTGATGGCAAGCAAAACATCCTACTCGACTATGGCTTCCTTTCAAGTTGAAGCCGGTTATATTGTGATTGAATGCAGCGGATCCGGTAAATGTGTTAAATGAGTTTTCTTGGTGACACTGAAAACACTGACTTTTGAAATGACCTAAGTGCGGGTCATTATGACAGCTTATACAATCTTGAAATTCTATGCCGGTAAAGGCTTGAAAGTCTTTACCATTATTAGTGGTTTTCTCATGGCACTCAATACATTTAACCTCTAAATGAGCACCTTTTAAATTAAATGCTGCATCTGCATGGTTAAAATGAGGGGCCGGCCGAAAGGCTTCAAAATCATGACACGCTATGCAGTCATTTGACAAGGTATTTTGATGGAAATCCAAGTGACAAGAAATGCATGTTTGCTCCAGCCCTAAGTAGGTTGATGCTCTTTGTTTAATTTCTGCATTCGCAATATGATCTGCTTGGTGACAGGATTTGCATTCAGTTTGATCATGCTGTCCTTCTAAGGTATAGCCAGTGAGGTTATGGTCAAATTGGCCTTCATCGAATCGCACCATATCAAATTTGCGCCCATGATGATCACTATGACAAGCAAAACAATCTTGATTACGAACTTCATCGGATGAATGGTATCCTCGGTTTTGATTTAGTAGTGACTGAATTTCTAGGTGGCAAGTAAGGCATTTAAGATTAGATACTTTTTCACCCAGGATATGACATTGGGTACAATTGCTGATGCCTTCAATATTAGCATGTGCTTGGGAAAGTTGACCTGGTGAAATTTGAGCAAAGAATTCTAGTGGTAGCCATATGATAATCAGATAATATGCCCATTTATTTATCAACCTATCAACTATGTTTTTTTAGGATATGACCATGACGCTTTGTAATTTCGATTCCAGCTTTTTTCAAAAAACCAGTAGGTAATTCACCACCAGCGAAAATGTATACCAGGTCGTTTTCAACGTTGATTACTTGATCTGTTTCATGTAATTTGATAAAGAGGGTAGTTTCTTCGATGGAATCTATATTGGTATTAAACATAGCGGATAGAGATTGATTTTCGATGGCTTGCTGTATTTTTTTCCGGTTTTTTGGTTTAATCCTTGAAAATTTATCTTTGCGATAAGAAAGAATTACTTCATTATGGTCCATGAGTAACATAGCAGATTCTACAGCTGAATCACCTCCTCCTACTACAACGATATTTTTCCCTTTTATCCGTTCAGGCTCTAACAACCGATAGGCTACTTTTTGCGATAGTTCTCCAGGGACATTAAGCTTTCGTGGTGATCCCCTTCTTCCTGTCGCAAGAAGTACTTGTTGACTAAAATATTCTGCTCCAGTCGAAGTGATTACTTTAAAAGCTCCGTCGGCTTGAGGAATTATGCTTTCAACTTTTACATGTTCTCTGATAGATAGGTTGTTGTCGTTTATTACTTTTTGCCAAAGTTTTAATAACTCATCTTTACTGGTATCGTACAGTTTGACTTTACCATATAATGGTAGGTGCATGGGGGCCGTCATAACAATCTTTGATCTTGGAAAAGTGAAAACTGTACCTCCGAGGGAGTCTTGTTCCAACGTAAGAAAAGAAAGCCCATTTTTTTTGGCAGTGAGCGTAGCAGAGATACCGGCAGGTCCGGCACCAATAATGATCACATCCAATATGCCTTCTTTCGAGGGCTTTTTATTTTTGGATATGTTTTCCATAGCATATTCGCCTTGTTCGACACTATTTTTAATAAGGCCCATTCCACCCAACTCACCGGCTATATATATTCCTTTGATATTGGTTTCATAATTTTCAGATACATGGGGGAGTTCTACTCCTCTGGATTCAGTTCCTATGCGCAGGGAAATAGCTTCCACTGGACAAGCGTGAAAACAAGCTCCATGACCTACGCAATTGGAGGCGTTAATCACAGTGGCCACCCCATCTACAATGCCCAAAATATCTTTTTCTGGACAATCCGCTACGCAAGCCGCACTACCGATACATGTCGATAGATCAATGTAGGGGTACAATGAGACAGGTTCAAAAAGACCTTCTTCTTTAGCTATGGCCACTTTTTTTTCCGTCTTTAAGGATTGTTTCTTTTTGCTCTTTAAATAATAGTATACTATAACTCCAATCAATAAAAACAGCGCTCCATAAATGACAATTTCTTCAATTACAACTTCCATTAAAAAATCCATTTAGAGCCAAAAGCCAGCGTAATACCTACATGTAATACCACGACAATTAGCATAATTAATGCAAATGGCAAGTGAGCTACATGCCAATATTTAAATAACCGCTGCATCATCTGTAACCTGGATATTTTTTTTGCCAGTGACATTTCACTTTTAATCATTTTTAGGATACGAGCTCGCTCTTTCCTGGGAATGTTTTTTTGCTTTAGTTTTCTTTTTATTAGGCTTAGCTTTTGTTTCGTGGGAACAGCGCCTTCTTTTAAACCCTGATCTTCAACAGTAAAAGTCGTAGAGATAAGTTGCGTAGTTTCTTCATCCAAATGTACACTATTCATTACGGAACTGGTTACTTGGGCTTTTATGATTTTTACCTCATTAAGCGTAAGCTCACGCCCTTCAATGGAACGAGGTATTTGTATATAAATGAAGCGCCCAATAACCCCACTGAGAACCACGGCGACCATGCTCCAAAATGCGATAGATACAATTCCGCCAAATTTAAAGGCCGTATGGAAAAGGACCAAAATCGGTCCTAGGGTGCACAAGAAAATGTGAAACTCAAGTAAATACTTTAACCGGAGCAACTTCGATAAGAAATTATACCTTTTCCTTAAAATATAGATGGATACGCCAAACAGAATCATTAAGGTGCCAATGATACCTAGTCCATGTCCAAAAGCGCCACTGGGTTTGAACCAATGATGATTTGGATGGTAAAACCTTTCTTCAATTGCTGTCGCATAATAGGAATATCCAGTATAGAAAAGATAAATGCTTACGATGATAATAATAAACACCATAGTACCAACATAAAACGTATGTACTGTTTTTGTCATATCTATGTAGTCACATCCATCTTGAGTCCAATAACTTTTTATTGCAAATAGAATACCAATTGCAATTAATTATAAGCTGAAATTATTCCCTACCACTTGAAATGGTATAAAAAATTATCCTGGTTAGTTGATTTCTAATAGTGTTTAAGAAAGAGAAATAGTGTATTTATTCTTAATTGAACCTTGATCTTATAAGAATTTTTACTCCTGTTAGACGATTAACGTATATTTTGGATTAAATCTTTTATCAGATTAGGATGAAAAATCTTTTTTCTATTATTTGTAAATACTCTAAATAAAGTTGGCGTAGATTGAGACCGATGTTAAATGGCCAATTTAAATTGATTTGGAAATCTAAAACAATCAAATCGAAATTAGAAAGTGGAAATAAGCAAAATGACTAAAGCCTTAAGATATAGATTATGGAAAGGAAGTGGTTAGAAATCCTTTCGATTGACTTTTCTCAACATCCAATAAAAGGGTAAGACGATCCAACAGATTAATAAAATGAGTATGATCATCATCCCCAATGGATTGCCAAAAAAGTTTTTAAACACTGCTCCGGTATAACCCATGATAGCGGAAATGTCCAAATTCATTAGGGTAAGTATTCTCGCTAGATCGATGGGGTTAAACATGGTAAGACCAAGCGTAATATTTTCCAAGGGGTAATCTTTGAAGATGAGTAGTAACAAAAGAAAAAGACCATCATAGATGACAGCAAAAAACAACCAAGTAAAAATGGCGACCCCAAATCCTTTAATGCGGTTACTGTTGTATAAAGCAATGATAAAGGCTAATGAAGAGAAAATGATGGAGAGGAGAACAGCCATTCCCAAAACAATTATAAATGTAATAAATTCAGGAACAAACAAGACCCCTCGAATTAGTAATGGAGTTCCTAATCCTACAATCAAACTCAAACTAAGGGATGTAGCCATTCCTCCAAAAATTCCACTGAAAATTGATGTTCTAGAAATAGGTTGAGAAAGTAAAAATCGAATGTAATCTTCAGAATTGTAATAATACATTACACCATACAGGATGCCTACCAAAGGTGTAAGCATCAGGGTAATATTTGATAGACTGATTAAAACTTTGGAAACATCATTGCTTAGAAATATTAAGGCTATGGTCAAGAGTAGAAAAAATCCGGTATAGAATATTAACCATCTGTTTCTGATCAGATCATATACGGTATATTTAAATATTTTAAGCATCTAAACCGGTAGATTTTTTCTGTTGTATAATATTTGCGATTGCCGATTCGAGATCCTTCCGGTTTTCTTGGGAAAGAAGATCATTTAATTTACCTTGAAAATATATTTGACCATTTAATAAAAAAACGATATGATCGGCAATCTCTTCTACAAAACTCATCGTATGGGTTGTTATCAGAATCTGTTTATTCTTCTTTCCTTCCTTTTTTAAAAAGGATTTTAGATTGAGAAATGAAACGGGATCCAAACCACTGCTGGGTTCATCAAGAATAATGACTTTATTATCGTGCATGAGACCCAACAAAAGGTTTATTTTTTGACGAGTCCCTCCAGATAAAGTAGACATCTTTTTATGCATTTCGGAACTCAATTCAAACAACTCAATAAAATGTTTTTCGCGAGTTGTACCAGGCCTTAAATCCTTGGCCATTTTTATTAATTCGTTCGGGGTAAGATTTTCTGGGAAATAAACTATTTGTGAAACATGGGAGATCTCGGAACGATATAAATGTCGACCAAGGATGGATTCATTTTTAAATTGAATCGAACCATTCGTAGGTATTACCATACCTAGAAAACATTTGAGTAAGGTAGTCTTGCCGGATCCATTCGGCCCGAGTACTGCAGTGATACCCATTTGAGATAAGTCCAAGTCTATACCTTTTAAGACTTTGTTGCGCCCAAATCGTTTCTCAAGATTTAAAAATCTTATCATTGTACTTCATGCATTAAAGGAGTAGGATCAAATACTTCTTTGGGGGTAAAAACCGGGCTTACTTTTTCAGAAAAGTTGACAATATAAACGAAAAAACTTCGCATCAACACGATCGCTTCAGGGACCTGATTGAGAATATAGGAAAACAGTTTAACTGGATAGTGGGGAACATCTCCTATATTGTTTTTATCTAAATCATATCCGGTATATTCACTCCAATAATTATGGTGAATTTCATTGTCACTTAATTTAGTGCCCACCACCAAGTCGAGTGAGTTGTTTAGGAAATTATTATTGGTAATTTCATTGGCGGAACATCCTCCTGAGAATTTTATCGCCCAACCATTTCTTCTGAACGAATTATTAGAATAAGTTATCCTATTTGATCCTTCTACAAAAATACCGATGGTATTTTGATTAAATTGATTATTAATGATCGAAGCATCATTTATTTCCTTGAGCAATAAACCATATGAAGCACCTCCCCAGTTATGGGAGAAAGTATTTTCAATCATTTTAATTTCTTTTGAAAACATAACAGCTACTCCTGACCCGTTGTCTCTAAATGTATTTTTTCGGTAAATATCATCGTTTGAAAACATAAAATGAAGTCCATAACGAATGTTGTTAAAACTTAGATTTTCTTCAATTAAACTCTTATCTACAAATTCAAAATAAATGCCATCTCTGTGCCCTTTAAGTTCATTTCCTTTTATTTGAATATTGCTACAATACCAGGCATGAATTGCATTTCCAGAACCTGCTTCGGTAGTGGCTTGTCCACTAATCCTATTGTTATAGATCACCCCATGGCTTACGTGTTCCAGGTAAATACCAAAAAAACAGTTGGTAATCACATTATCTTTTATCTCGAAATATTTTCCTTTGTCTATTCGAATAGCGGATCTTTCTTTGATATAACTGGTCTTTACACCTGTAAAGGTCAATCCTTGGATAGTTACAGAATCAGCCGTCACCAATAAAATCTCATCACCGTTTAACGATTTCAATAATGCTCCTTCTTGTCCCATTAGAGTCAAAGGTTTGTCAATAAGGATGTTTTCGAAGGTATATATTCCTTGACTCAATATAAGGGAATCATAAGGTTGAGCGGATTCAACGATTTGATGTAGATCCTGCTCAGCATTTAACAACGTGACCCTTGCATGTAAATGAATGGGTCCAACTCCGAACCAATAAATCAAGATCCATTGGATCGGCTTAAAATATGGATTGGAATTATTTATCATTTGTTGTAGAATGCGATTAAATCTTTCCAGTCATACCATGCTGCTTCGGGATCTTGAACTGTATCCTCAGTAAAGTAAGCAGAGAGATTACCACCCATAGGGCTGGGGCGGTTTTTACTGATTAAAAAAGCAGAAGAAGTTGCATCAATTAGTGTGGGCGGATTCAAATAATCGGTAACCAGGATATGGGCGTAATTATCTTCTCCATTTTTTATAGTCTCGGGTAGCAAACATTCAATAGCGTCGAATTTATAAACCTTTCCTTTTTTTGTAACTAATTCAGCCCCAAATCTTTCATCTACAATCATCATTTTACATGCGGAACATTGATCGACATTATAATTGATTGGTTTAGGGGATACACTACAGGATGACAAAAAGCAAATTAAAATTATTACTTGAAGTAAGACTTTCATGTTATCTCTTTACCCTGATTCTCAGATATGTTGCAAGTGTGGCCGAGAATAAAGATAGAATAATAAAATATCCTCCAATATGGGGATATGATTTTGCAATAAAATTCAACAAATTTTTGGTCCCAAATAATGGAGGTTGAAAGGATGTGTCATCAAATTTCATGGGTGCATGGGGATCCAGATTGTGTCCATAGTCGTATTCCCATAAATAAAAATCATAGAAAGCAAGTGCCAGTGCAATAACAAAAAGTAATAACCAAATGAGGTAAAATGGCTTCCAATTGATCATTCCAACTAAAATAGCTAAACCGGTAAAAATCAATACAATGGTCGGGAAATATTTCAATTCTGGAATTGCATCCGGTTCTATAGGCTTCATCCCGATGTAGTGATTCAAAATATTTACATTCTGTAATGTGCCTGGAGTTTTGCCACCAATTTTATTGATATAAATATACATGTGCACTCCATCCGGATATTGAGGTGCTAATAATGTAATACGCCACATCGGGTAGACAAAAAGAGTTAATAAGAAAAGCCCAGAAAGGATGATGAGTATACGTGAACTGGTATTTTTCATAGTATCTAGCGTATTTACAAAATAGATAGAAATGGATCAACATCCCACGGATAATGATCCTATCTTTTAGATGGTATGGAGGTTAAAAAGGTTAGTTGATACAAAGGGACAACTATCACTGAAAGATAAATTGTCCCTTTGTTGAATTTTTAACTATAGTGCTTCTTCTTCGCCCATGCTCCATTTGAGTGGAGTATCAGCATCCGCTCGGGATACACGAATATATCCTTGCATCTCCTGATGGAGCGCGGAGCAAAAGTCAGTGCAATAAAATGCATAAACACCTTCTCTTTGAGGTTTCCAATACATCGTTTCTGTTTGACCTGGCATTACCAATAATTCCGAATTCCTTGCTCCCTGGATAGCCAAACCATGAGGTACATCGAAATCTTGTTCTAGATTGGTTAGATGGACATAAACGTCATCACCTACTCGGATGCCCTCAATATTGTCTGGCGAAAAATGACTTCGAATGGAGGTCATATATATATGCACGGTATTACCAGTTCGCTCCACTTTGGTTTCTTTTTCACCAAGTGCACGATAAGGATGCTCATTCTCTTCAATTGGATAAAACTTCTTACTTTTTGGCGCAATTCGGTCGGCGGAAATGCCCTGGCCATAGTGCGGCTCTCCGATCGTTGGGAAATCGAGGATTAATTTCATCTTTTCTCCACTAATATCATATAGTTGAGCTGAATGGTTCATTTCGGGTCCAGTAGGCAGGTATCGATCTTTAGTAATTTTGTTAAGAGCAACCATATACTTGCCTTGAGGTTTTTTAGAGTCGCCTCCAGGTATCATTAAGTGCCCTACGGAATAATAAGTAGGTGCCCGATCCAGTACTTCCCACGTACCTAGTTTCCATTTAACTACTTCTGACGAAATGAAAAAAGTGGTATAAGCATTTCCTTTTCCATCAAATTCCGTATGCAATGGACCAAGACCAGGTCTTGGCACGACCCCTGCAACCACTTTGTCATATTGCAAAACGGGAATCCCAGCCACCGTTGTTTCATATGCTTCTTCTTCAATTGCTTTAAGCATATTGGTGAAAGA
Organism: Lewinellaceae bacterium; assembly: GCA_024639065.1. Taxonomy (GTDB): domain Bacteria; phylum Bacteroidota; class Bacteroidia; order Chitinophagales; family Saprospiraceae; genus JAHEJC01. The sequence continues at coordinate 16,870 of JAHEJC010000098.1, forward strand.
ATGGACAGTTAGATCAGCTGATAATTTTCCACTGCCTACAATATATTCACCGGTGGGGTCTACGTCAACCCCGTGTGGAGATTTAGGAGTAGGCAAAAAATAGACTAGTCCAGGACAATCTTCGGGAGTCAATACTTTGACGGTTTTCACTTCAGTTGAAGTAGCCACATGGGACTTTTCATCGTAACGGTTCACCATATGGGAGGCTTGAATATCTTTCGCTTTCCCCTGAGCTAAATATTCTTCAGCTTTTTTCCAGTTAATCGCAGCAATAAAATCTTTATCATTTTGTGATGCGTTTACCTCCATCAGCGTATGACTCTCTTCAGTATTATAAGTGGTGAAAAAAGTCCAACCATGTGATTTTCCTTTTCCTGAATGGGCTAAGTCATAGTCGTATGCCGGCAATAATATTTGAAAAGCAATATTCATATGTCCATCATCACCTACTTTGATAAAAGTAAGCATACCTTTAAAATTCTCAGCATAACTATTAATAGCTACGTCTTGCTGAGGATAAGGAACTCCAAATCGGGTACCAGCCACTACATATTCAGTATTTTCGGTGGTAAATGGTGAACTGTGATTACCTCCACTATTCGGAATTTCAATAATCTCAACCGTCTCAAAGGTGCTGAGATCTATTCGTGCAACTCTTGGAGTATTGTTTCCATTAATGAAAATCCATCGACCATCTGTTTCACCATCTGTCTGAGATAATTCCGGATGATGTGCATCATCCCAGGGAATAAATCCATAAGAAGTATTAAGCATGGGTTTTGTTTCTTCATTATAACCGTAGCCTTTTTCAGGGTCTTGTGAAAAGACTGGGATCACTTTTAATAGTCTTCCACTAGGTAAACCATATACACTGATTTGACCACTAAATCCACCAGAGAGAAAAGCATAAAATTCATCGAGTTGGCCAGGTGCAACGTAGCTGGCTGAAGCGGCATCACCGCCTAGGGCACCACCATTGCCAGGATTCATCGCTTGATTGCAGCTACCAAAAGTAAAGGCCAGCAATAAGATATAGCCTATTAGGTCTTTCATTGAAATATATTTTTATGAACAATAATTATTAAAGT
>JAHEJC010000474.1 GCA_024639065.1 Lewinellaceae bacterium
CGGGATTAGGTTTGACAAATGGTACCAGTTGCCTAGATTAAGAAGTAGTAACAAACCAATCGCAACTTTAATGACTTCAAATAAAATGGATAATTTCATTCGATCCATCAATGCAGTATAAGCAAAAATAGAAACCATCAGAAAAGAGGCATATCCGACTATATCTACAAATTGAAAATCAGCAAAACTGACCAGGAGATGGTACATTAACAATACCGTAATAATCAGTTGTACCCAAGACCAAACAAGAAAAGACTTGCTGCCACTGGTATCGTATTTTGTTCTTGCATAAACATCGGTCGTAATGTGAACCGGAAATTTTTCAGCAACGTCTTTTGGTCTCCAGCCAGTGGGCATAAACCAGATACGAATTTTATCTATCCAGTTTCTTGTCCTCCAGGCATCCTTTATAAGTTGCCATAAATGCATAAAATTAATTAAGAAAGGATTCCAACTTTTAACTGCTTTCTTAACTCCATATACGGCAGGAACAGCATCCATCTCCGCCTGGAAAGTCCCGAACAATTTATCCCAAATGATAAAGATCTGTGCATAGTTTTTATCAATATATTCTGGATTGATGGCATGATGTACCCGATGGTGAGATGGGGTAACGATGATATGTTCGAGGACGCCCATCTTGTTGATCAATCGAGTGTGATACCAAAATTGGGCAAAAAATTGAATGGGTGCGATCAATGCGACCACTGGTGCGGGAACACCTAAAATCGCTATGGGTATGTACAAAAAGAAATAAATGGATACCAAGGCGGATATTTCTTGCCTTAAGGCACAAGCCAAATTAAACTCTTCACTGCTATGGTGTATAATGTGTCTGTTCCAAAGTAAATTGAACTCATGATTCCAACGATGCGACCAATAGCCAGCAAAGTCCAGCCCAATAAAAGTCAGCACATATAATGTCCAATTGTGTTGAATATTAAAAATCGCCACATGGTCTACCATCCATTCGTAACTTAGAATAATGATCGAAAGACCCATTAAACTTTTTAACGTATTGGTGATTCCTGAGCTAAGACTGGAAATCGTATCTAATCCTCGATTTACCTTTTTACCCATTAACCAACTGACAATGGCCTCAATAATTATGAGCCCGAGGAATCCGGGAATGGCGTAGGAGAGCGCAGTGGCATAGGTTTCCATGTATATATAGTTGATTCTTCAAATGTAGAGATTAAATATACATACGACAAATTTTCAAATAAGCTTCAGGAAAAAGTTAGTAGAGATTGTATTTCTGTTGCAGAGGGAGGATCATGCAAATCAGGGGTAAATAAATAATACTTTTATTTTATTTTTTTGGATTCTGCAGCCGTAACAAAAAGGATATCTCCAATATTGTCATAACCCTCAAAAACTTCAATACCCAAATGCTCAACTGCTTTTTCCACAAAACCTAAGATGGTCAAATCGGCATTTTCAGATTTTTCATTGATAATTAATTTTGGACTTGTTGCAGATTTTTGAGCAATGAACTCAATATTATTGGGGGAGATGGGCAATTGTCCTTTTTCAATCAATAAGAATAGTTGTTTCCTTTCTTCCTCAATCGAATCTTCGGGGTAAATGGCATGAATATTAATAACTGCCTTCTTCCAATCGGGATGACCCAATAGGATATAAGCAAGTAAAATCATTAGGTTGGCGTTTTGAAAATCATGCGGAGTAAGCCACAGGTCAATTTGCTTTTTCAATCCAAAACCTCTTTCGGAACTAGCAAGAACAGTAAGGTCAAAGTTTACTGATTGGATCAACCTGAAATTATCAAGGATATCTTCAAATTTGTCAGGATGATTCTTATGAAATTCAAACAATAACAGGTTGTTTTCAGTGCCAGCGATACCAGGTAACTGAATAATGTGGGCAATCATTGAGGTGAAAGAAGGGCTAACCAATGTATCCATAAAAACATGACTGCCACTGGTTTGGGCCATTTCAATCAGTCGTTCTTTACAATGAGTTGCTTCTGCATGTGTTTCATGGGATAAATAACCTTTAATTAAGTGGATATAGGTGCCAAATCCATGGCGGTGAGCCATCCAACGAAGCAGTTGAAAGGCGGAGAAGCGCTGGAAGCTGTCTGCTGAAATAGCAATAACGGAAGGTCTCCAGCTTTGACTTTTTTCCTTTTCAGTTTTTTGTAAAAAAACATGAATTTGCCGACTAAGTTGAAAGATAGCTCCCTGGAAAATTAAGGCAAGACTCTTTTTATCTTGATTGAAATAACTAACCAATAAAAACAATCCGCTAATCAAAACCAGAGCCAAAAGTGCATAAGACACGTTCATTGCAAACATCAGAATAAAACAGCTTAATGCCCCAAACAAGGAAAAATACCACCTGGATTTGAATCTGGGACGATAAGAAGGGTCGGCAGCAAAATGATTTAGGAATGAAATTAAACAGAGAGATCCATAGGTTACCATGAAAAACATAGATATGATTTGAGCTACACCGTCCAATTTACCCATCAAAATAAATGCAGCCGCTATAATAATTGTCACAACGGAGGCATGGTATGGCTCATCACTTTTTGCTCTGCCTTTTGACAATCAATCGTTATATTTTGGGATTGGGAAAATCCTGTCTCTGGCGATTGATTGTAAGGTGCGTGGAGCTACTAATATACTTCCCAATGCTGAGGAAATGGTTGCTGCCGCAAGCTCCAAAGGTATAATCCACCATCCCTGCCAGGCAATATCTGCCATGATAAGTCGGGATGTATCAGCCAGCGTTTCTGGCGGAGCAGATGCAGCCAGTTTCCAGGCAATCAGGCCATAAATGATCATGCCGAAAAGAGTTGCACCCAACGTTCCCAAAGGGATTGATTTACTAGGATCTTTGAGATTACCTGATAAACCAACACCTGCTGTCATTCCCGTAAAAGCAGGAAAAATAATGGCAAATACAATGAAGAAACTTACTGGAATAGGGAGATTCGAGTTGTCATTACTTTCCGCTCTTTGTTGAACTTTCGGTTGTTGCTCATTTGACAAAGTGTCATTTGTTGAAAGGCTATCCAAAAGCTCGGCTTTTGTATCCGGTCTTTGTAGTGGAAAAATCTTAATGGGTTCATTTTTTTGCCATACCTCAGCGATGGTTTCCATTGGATCGAAATCATGGGTTTCATTATATTTTGTTTGACCCAAAAAAAATGCAATTAATGAAATGGCCAGTATAGTTACTACCGTATAGAGTAATTTTATTCCCAAATCAGCGCCCTTAGTGAGCATTATATAAGTAAGTATTAGTAAACCTGGGATACCTATAGTCTGACGTTGCTTCAATAACCATTCCAGCCATCCTGGCATAGATATACTGGCAATTAACCAATCAAAAAAAGTACCAAATGCTTCGGAAAATGCCATGACATAAAAAGCCACACTAATTGCCTGGGATAAATACAAGGCAATTCCAATTGTAGAGCCAATAACCAAACCAAAGGATCGCGAAATTATATAATATTCTCCTCCACCTTCAACTCTCTGATTAGTAGCAATTTCTGCAATTGCCATCGCAGTAGGAAGCGTTACTGCATGACCCAGTAAGATGATTGCAATAGCCCCCAAAAAACCCACCTGCCCAACTGCGAAACCGAAACGAAGAAACAAGATTGCTCCAAGTATGGTGGCTATGGCTGTAAAGAAAACAGGAGCTGTCCCAAAGTGACGGATATTTTCATTATAGGTTCGTTGCATTTTGATCTAAATCTTTTTACAAAACGCTCTAATCATACCTTTGATTTTCAATAGATAATCGACTCAACGAAATCACAAAACAAGAATTTATGGGATGGCTCATATCATACTTATATTGCTTGCACGAATACAAATTTAAAGAATTAATTATAGAATAGTTAGTTTAAAAATATTGAAGGAATGGCTAATTAATTAATTTCCAATATGAGTTTTACTATAAAACGGCCAGGGAAAAATACCATCCAATTTATAGCCAACATCAATGATCGGCTCTATAGCTTCTTGGGCATGCGGTATAAGTCCATAGCCATCGTTCAAACAGGTAATATCAGGTTTAGTAGCTTTGAAATAAAATATAGCTTATTCACCGGCTGAGAGACGTAAGATATGTTTATTCTATTTATTTCATTGTATGGTACCATGCGAGTAGATCTTTATTCAAATTTAATGTTGGTTTTAAAAGGGAATTCTTGAGGGTGGATATAAGAAGGATATAATTTATCAACTACATTTCATTAATGTAATATATTTATTCACTTTGTATCAGCAATGTTACTATTCTAGAAATTACGATGTAGCTTAGCGACTTATGAAGTGAAGTTTAATCAAATGCAACTGTATTATTTGTTTATGAATATGAAATCAAATTTTAGTTTTATTCAAGCCTTAATAGCAATCGGGATAGCCCTGACCTCCTGCCAAGCACCTTCTCTGCCAAAATATCCTTTGCAAATAAAAGAGATAGATGCACCTAGCTCAGTTGAGACAGCAAAAAAAATCAGATCAGAAGTATCCGTGGAATTGGCTGAAAACCTTGAGCTTACATTATGGGCATCGGATTCGCTGATTACAGATCCGGTAGCTATTAGTGTGGATCCACAAGGTGGTATTTATTATAATAATGGCACCCGTTTAGAAAATTCAGAATTTGATATTCGAGGTCATCGAGATTGGATGACTCAGTCGATATCGTTCCAAACTGTTGAGGATCGACGTGCTTTTTTAAGGGAGACATTTGCACCAGAAAAAAGTGCGGAGAACCAAGATATACTGGAAGACCTTAACCAAGATGGAAGTCACGACTGGAAAGATCTTACTGT
>JAHEJC010000099.1 GCA_024639065.1 Lewinellaceae bacterium
TGTCCAATACTACGGTTAACCTGACTGGCGAAATGTCAGCCAGTCAAAAGACCGACGACAATGGAAACTATTCGTTTAACGGTTTGATACCCGGCGACTATCAAGTGTCTCCATCAAAATCGCAAAACTATCATGACGGAGTCAATATCATTGATGTGGGCATGATCAGAACTTATAATCGTTCACTGGAAGAAGATCGTAATTTGACTCCTTATCAATTATTAGCTTCAAATACTCGAAAAGTCCTAGATGGAGGATTATTATCCGTAGCGGATGAGACCGCGCTCAAACGAATGAATACGTTGGACATCGACGAATGGCCGGATTATTCTAATTCATGGGTATTTGTTCCGACAGATTACGAATTTTCTGATCCTAAGAAAGCCAATTTGGACAATCACCCTACTAGTCATTCATACGAGAATCTAACCGAATCCAAGACTGGACAAAACTTCTATGCAATTAAAATGGGCGATATAAATGGCGACTTAACCTTGGCTGGGCCACGGGCCGTGAAAGATGTAAGCATACGGTTCGAAAATGCGGCAGCACCTAGTGGTGATAGTTTAACCATTAACTTGAAAGGCACTGGTTTTGAAAACATTCAGAACATGCAATTTACAGTGTCTTGGGACCCAGCCGTGATGGTGTTCATGGATTGGGAATCTACGATGGAAGCATTGGCTTTAGAAGAAAGCAGCTTCAGTACCCGCTTCATTGATGAAGGAAAGCTGACCTTTGCACATTCAGTAGCACCCGGGGCAATAAGCTTTGCGGATTCTACTTTATTTGCATTGAAGTTTGGAATGATTGGAGATGATGGTCAAGAGTCTGCTCTAAGTATTATTAGTGATCCTGTAGAAATCTTAGTCACAGATGATCAGTTGCAGCCGCAAAACGTAAATACTGAATCCGCTACCGTCACAATTGGTATGTCCACGACAGCTGTTGACATTTTGAATCGGGATGAAGCGCTTCGACCCAATCGACCGAATCCGTTTAAGGATTTTACGATTATTCCATTTACCTTGGAAAATTCAGGCCCTGTCACTTTGAATATTTACAATCATACCGGCGTCAATATATTTAGGCGGCAGGGGAATTATTCACCTGGTAAGCATTTAATCAAAATTACCGCTGATAAATTAGGCACAACCGGATTATACTATTATCAGATCGTGACCGATCGTGGTCAGGCAACTCGATCCATGATATTTATTGAATAAGGATTTAAGCAGTTTAATAATTAAACGTAATGTAGCTGAGTAGCCGGCAGATAAAAGTTTCTGCCGGCTATTTTTTGGTAGATGCACTTTTTTGGCCCATTTTTTGTATTAGATAATGGAATAATATATTCGAATTTTACTACCATGAAGAAACGTCTTATCACTACACTCCTAAGCTTCGCCTTTGTAATCAGTCTATATTCCCAGAAACAACTTAACTACGGTGATAACCTGATGGATGAAATAGCCGAACTAGGTCAGGTCAACACCTATACCTTCTCGGCAAATGGCGGAGATATAATTTGGCTGCGCATGCGTGACGTACAAGCCGTGGATGCTCATTTTCAGCTTATTGATTCATTGGGTCTCATAATTGCCGAAGACTATGATATTGGTGGCCTGGCTGAAATATCTAATTTTTTGATTGAGGATACCGCTACTTATTGGATACGAGCATTTGATCATAATCACAATGAATTAGGAGAATACGGTTTTTCGATTCACAAAGTCAATGCCCCTGCATACAGTAATCCAATATCCTGCTACACAAATATTTCAGATGAAATTACTCAACATGCAGCCATTAACGTATACCATTTTGATGGAAAAGCTGGAGACATTATATCTGCTCAGATGAGAGCTAAAACAACGCACCTTGAACCCCAGTTTCATATATTTAACTCTAAAGGTGATGAACTATTCAAATCTAAACGAAAAGGAAGACTTGCCATCGTCAATGAGACCTTATCATCAACAGATCGGTATACGGTATTTGTCCTGGATAGAGGTGGAAACGATGCAGATCTGATTGGATTTTCAATGCTTACTCTTAACAAACAGGATTGTTTTCAAACTCTACGATGCGGAAATACGGCTCAAAGTGATTTTGCACATTTAGTCGATCGACATCCCTTCCTACTGAATATGGCAGCAGGAGAAAATGGTATCCTGCAAATGCGATCTCCTGATCCTTCAATAGAAATATCCTATGAAATATATGACGAAACTGGTTCAATAATCATGGATAAAAGCGGATCGGATAAAATGATTGATGCTCATATAGAAGCTGAACAAGATCAGACGCTTTTAATACTAGTTTTTGACAAGCATGGAAATGATTTAGGACCTTATGGCGTTCATTATGAATCTATTACTCATAATGTTTGTGCTCAGGAAATCTTGTGCTCCCAGGAAAACCAATTTATCCATGAAATTGATGCAGTATCCCACTTGAATACATATCGAATCCATGGAATGCAAGGTGAACCATGGTCAGTGGTCGTTGAAGAGATGAGCCCTTCGCTGGAGCCACAAATACGCTTGTGTGATAATAGTGGAAAAGTTATTCTGGATGAATTTCACCATAAGAAAGTGTCTATAGCAGGCACCTTTTCAAAAACGGGTTTTTATTATCTTTTGGTCGGTGACCGCAGCGGTAATGATACAGGTCAGTATAGTTTTGTTTCCACTACCCAGAAGCCAGTCGTACAATTACCCGACACGGTCGTATTAGAAATAGCTCAAAAATGTGTCACGCTTAACCCGGAAAGTTCACATAATATTAAATCATTTGGATGGAGTACAGGATCACAGGCTCCTACCCTGGATATTTGCCCGGAAGAATCCCTAAAAGTTGAGTTAAAAGTTGAATTTGAATCAGGTTGCATTGATTCAGTTTCATCTGTTTTGGTAATTAGCAAACCGGCTTGTGATGTAATTAATTTTAATGAATTCCAAAATGGTGAAATTCCCGGCTCTACCTTAGGGTTTGTGCATATCTATTCTCATAATAATGATGGTCCTAATTTAGCTACTATTTTCAATTCTTCAGATCCTCCAGAGGGACATGAATACTTAGGAACACCAAATGAAGACTTCGATGGACCTGGTATTGGCACAGGAGGTTCGATGGGTGAAGAAGGTGAAAATAAACTGGTACATGAAAAAATATTAATCATTGCGGACGATGCGGTCGATGCTAATGGAGATGGTCTAATCGATCATCCGGTGGAGGATTTTAATGGTGGATTTGTATTCTTTGAATTTGTTCAGGATGTAGATCTTCAATCCATCTCACTGATCAACATTCAAGAAAATGGGGGCCAGGTCTTTTTATATGGAAGGGATGAGAAGATGATCAAGAAAATAAACATCAAAAGGAAAGGAAATAATTCCTTTCAGTCGATGCAAATTGATGTAGAATCGGTAGCTAAAATGAAGATACATATGGTGGGTTCGGGTGCAATTGATGATATTGCCTTCTGTCTATCTAATGAATCTTCTTCAACTGAAACGCTGGTTTCTATTGAAAATGAATCTGAAAAAATTCAAGAAGAATCAATAAACAAACGAATTCAAAATAAAGAATCCGTAGATGGTACAAATCAACTACATAAACCCGTTGAATCAAATCAAACTCCACCCAGATTTTCTATATTCCCGAACCCCTCTGACCAACATTTCTCTATTCATTTTCAAAATACACTTGACGAAAATTTAGAGATAACCTTGTTTAATCTAGTGGGTGAGGAACTGCGGCGGGTAATACTCGCGCCGGGTTCGGATCTTACTACCATCAATCTGAATCGATCCATTCATCCGGCAGGTCTCTATCTGATCGAATTAAAGACCAGTACGTTCAGAATAAACCGCAAATTAATTGTGCGATAAGATTCGATAGGTCTAACTTTTCAAAAAACATCCAATTTGGCAAGGATGGGCAAAAAGTAATAAGTGTAAAATGTGATCACAAGAATGGATATTATATTTAACCAAAATCCGGCTCGAATCATATCTTTAATGGCCAGCTTGCGAGAGCCAAATACAATAGCATTAGGAGCGGTAGCTACTGGTAACATAAATGCACAACTGGCAGCCATAGTCATTGCGATCATCAACCCATGAGGAGGTACGTTAATGGCTTGACTCAGTCCTGCCAATACCGGCAGCATAAGCGTGCAGGTGGCCATATTCTGTGTAAGCTCAGTTAAATAATTCACCACCGTAACCACGATCAAAAGCAATACCCAAAAAGGTACCTGCTGCATCAGAGCTAGTTTATTTCCTATCCAAGTGGTTAAGCCGGATTGCTGGAAACTACCTGCAACGGCAAACGCACCACCAAACAATAAGATCACCTGCCAGGGCAGACGAGCAGCATGCTCCCAATTCATGATCATATCTCCTGGTTTCGTTCGACTGGGGATCAAAAATAAAGTTACCCCTCCCACCAGTGCTATGGTAGTATCAGTAACTTGAGGAAAGAACGGTTTGATAAGATACGCTCTTGACATCCAGGCCATCCCTACCCCAATAAATACGGCTAATACCCATTTTTCTTCAAACTTAATTTTGTCTAATTTTTGGATCGCACTGCCTATGATTTCTCTTGCACCAGGAACTTGTGATCTATCTAATTTAAATACGAAATGACTCATGTGCCACCACAGATAAACACTTAGTATGACAACCAAGGGAAATGCAAAATAAAACCATCGGTCAAAAGCAATTTCTTCCTGATAGGCTTCTTGCATAAACTCTACAAAGATCAAATTGGTCGGTGTGCCTACCAACGTCCCTATCCCTCCAATCGAAGCAGCATAAGCAATACTTAATATTAACGCTTTTCCAAATCCTGATTCTTTGGCACCGGAAGCAGGTCCTTCCAAAATGGTTTCAAATTGATATATCATAGAAAGACCTATCGGTAACATCATCATGGTCGTGGCCGTATTCGAGATCCACATGCTCATAATCCCGGTGGCAATAATAAAACCAAGTAGGATCTGCCGCTGATTCGTACCAGTAAGTTTAACGATATTTAAGGCAATTCGTCTATGTAAATCCCAACGCTCCATAGCTAGTGCAATAATAAATCCTCCAATGAATAAAAAGATGATAGGATTTGCATAATAACTGGCTACTGCTTGAATGTCTAATACCCCACACAGTGGTAATAGTAATAGTGGTAGTAAGGAGGTGATACCTATAGGGATAGCTTCAGTCATCCACCACCAGACCACCCAGCAGGTAGACGCAAATACCAGGAAAGCATCTGGTGATAATTCGGAAGGTTTACCGATCAAGAGAATGGTTACGAACAAAATGGGACCAAATGCGATCGATAGATATTTGAGATTTAAATGCGGTAATTTCATGCTTTATTTTAATAGACACTCCCAAATGCAAATTACCGATTTTTGCATTGCCCGATAGAATCAAACCTAGGTCTATCTCTAAAATTTTTGGCAAAACTCCCAAAACTCAAAGACCAAATCAAAAAAATTTCAAGAGAAGATTTGACTTTCAATTCTGTATTCAGTTTTCCCTCCATATGATTTACTTTTTTAGTTTGGATTATCGTATCAATAATTCTGAATAAGGTAAAATTTAGTCATTGATTTTAAGTTGTTTAAATTTTTACTCAATTATATCATTTTCCACCTATTTTCCCTATCAGTTTTTACGTTAGCACGTGTAATTAATTGGTTACTCTAAGGTGAGAAATGCTCTACAACGTATCAGAGATATGCGCCTTTCTAATTTTTAGCGTTTGGTTTAAGTTGTTGAGCTAAGAATTTATCTAAAATAGAGACTTGAAAACTGGACGTATAAAGTTTTTTAGCCTTGGAACTCTTCGTGTCCATTACAGATTTGCATGGAAGGATGAAGCGCTACTTTCCCTTCTGCAGATAACACTACTTTGTGGCGATTGATGAGAAAGTTGAGTGCATTTTCTTTTGGGAAGGCATTTCCTGAGCATGCACCAAAGAGAACATCAGCACCCCAAGTACTACCGATGGCTTCTACTAGTTCTCCAGGTGTCCATTGTTCATTATGCTTTTCAATCAAAAAGATTACCTCATGTATATGCTTCATGTTATTCATGACCTTCGTATTTAGTCTAATTTAATTCTGTTTTATCAAATAGTCCGATATCTGAATCATGATTTAATCGAAATACTTGGATTTTTGATTGTTCCGGGAGCCAAGTTACACATATAAAATTACTCCTTAAAATGGAGTTATAATACTACTGAATAAAATTTGATGCTTTCAGTCTTACCTCTTAAAGGTAAATTACTTAAGAATTTGAATTTATAAATATTGTTAGATTGAATTTGATCAGCTACATGCTGTGTTACAATCAATTGCTCATTGAATGTATTGCACTTTTTCTCCAGACGCGCGGCGGTATTTAAGACATCTCCATGAAAAGCAATTTCACGTTTAATATCTCCTATTTCGGTTGCTGCAACAATTCCTGAGTCCATTCCAGCTTTGAATTCTGGGACTTCACCATATTTAGACATATAATAATCTTCACGTTGTCTCAGACTAGCAATGAATTCAAAAAATGCTTTCAGGCAATTTAGTTGATGAAATCCCTCTTTTTTGTCCCAAAACAGAACCACTTCATCTCCGACATATTGATAAACTCGAGCGTTATATTTTTGTATAATAGGAGTTAATTCATGAACGCACTCTTTAATAAATGTGCTGTATTTATTATGTCCTAATTTTTCAGCTAATGTTGTTGAGCCTCTAAGATCCAAAAATAGAAAGATTAATTCTTCATTTTTGGGGTGGTAGTATTTACCTGTCAAAAGATCAACTAGCGAACCTGGCCCTAGTTTCTTATTGATGTAAAGTATAAAATTCATCAGTAGAATGAATGATGCATAATAGATTAAACCGGATAATAGAAAGTTAGTGGAAAGTAAACTTTGCAATGAATCCAACTGTTCCACAGTGACTAATTCAAAATATAAAAACGAATAGTAAATTGATATACAAACGATAACCAATGCTAGAAGATATAAAGTACTTTTTAATATAATATTAAACCCAAAACTTTTTCTTCTAAAGATCTTCTTTTCGGTCATTTGATCAATTAGTATGAAAAGGGTTCCCAATAATATTCCTGCAAAAATTACCTCAAGGTGCCAAACGTTAGAATCAAAATAATCTATTATCAATTTTTCCTGAATGAAATTTTTCATTCCGAAATACGAGAAAATGGAAAACATATAAAGGACCATAATAAACGCTAATATTGTGATTAGCCATTCTCTTAATTTTAATCTCATATTATATACTTTAATGTTGATAAACGTTTGCTAAGTACTTGATTATCAATCTGCAATTTTTCAAATCTACGAGATATTTTCAAAAATCACTTCGGTAATTTCTTAGAACTTAGCAGAGTAATTTTGCCGCCGATAAATCTTGATGCTTTTTACAAATATTTTGGAGGGTGTCCCTGCCAACGTGCCTATCTCTTTAATTGATGCCACTATACACAATACTCAATAATCAACATTTCTCCAAAGATCCATTGATTAGTACCTGATGTAGGACTTTCCAAAGTAGTCGCAACTGACAAATGACCGAAAGTCCAATTGATTGCATCATCATAGTCGTAGCCTTACTCGAGATCCACATGCTCAATAAATCAGTAATTTCCTAAAACTCAAAGGTCGAAATCAAAATATTTTAAGAGAAGGCTTGACTTTTAATCCTTTTATCGTATATTTGCGATATACAATAAAACTATGGCTTATTCAAAAGCAGCGCATTTCAGCAAGACCGAGATTGAGCTGGCTAATATGGCCAAAGCGATTGCGCATCCAGCCAGAATTGCTATACTAAAATATCTGGCCGAAAAGAAAGAATGTATTTGTGGTGACCTGGTAGAAGTATTACCGTTGTCTCAGTCCACGGTATCCCAGCACCTAAAAGCACTCAAGGATGCTGGACTCATATCCGGAAATATCGATGGCCCTAAAATGTGTTACTGCCTGAATACCGGAGTGTGTCAAACCGCCTGGACCATGCTATCCAGCTTATTTAAAAATATTAAATGTTGCTAATCAAAATATATCTATGATGAAAGAAAAAAATACCGAAACAGTACTCAGAGAAATGGTTCGAGAAAAATATGCTTCCATTGCGGTTAATAGTGAATCTTGTTGTGGCCCGGATGGCTGTGGCACCGATTACAGTTGGGTAGGTGAAAAATACGATCAACTGCAAGGATACCATGAAGATGCTGATTTGGGTTTAGGGTGTGGATTGCCTACTCAGTTCGCTAAAATTCGTCCCGGGGATACCGTGGTAGATTTGGGATCTGGAGCAGGCAATGATGCTTTTATTGCCCGGGCAGAAACCGGGGAAAAAGGTCGAGTAATCGGTGTGGATTTTACGGCGGAGATGATTGCCAAAGCAAAAGACAATTTATCTAAAATGCCATTTGACAATATTGAATTTAGGGAAGGGAGTATTGAAGATATTCCGATGAGGAACGAAGACGCCGATGTAGTCGTGAGCAATTGTGTATTCAACCTGGTACCCAATAAAAACAAAGCGTTTTCGGAAACCTATCGCATCCTGAAACCCGGAGGTCACTTCAGTATATCCGATATTGTCATTACCGGTGATATACCGGTTGAATTAAAATATGAAGCCGAATTATATGCAGGATGTGTGAGTGGTGCGATCAAGAAACAAGAATATTTGGAATTAATTCATCAACAAGGTTTTGAAGCGGTTCAAGTGCAAAAGGAAAGAAGGATCGAAATACCCGATGAGATTTTAGATTCCATTCTGGATGAAAATCAACGCAAATTATACGATGAAAGTGAGATTGGAATTTACAGTATTACGGTATTTGGTAAAAAGCCATCAGTAAACCAAAAGTGCTGTTGAGTGCTAGACAATTGGTATTAACCATGTGATAGTAGTCGTAGATCATGCAAAGAATGCAGCTCAATAGAAATTACTATTGAGCTGCTTTTGGTAACTAATCGGAAAAAGGATATACGGTTGAATGTTTGATCTCGTCGAGGACAAACATGCTATGAATCTGATTTACATTGGGTAAAGCTGCCAATTTACCAGATGAAAATTGGTGATAGTCTTTTAAGTCTTTAACCACTACTTTAAGCAAAAAATCATTCGCTCCTCCCATCAAATAACACTCCATCACTTCTTCAATTTCTGCTACGGCCTGGCTAAATGCTTTAATTTGTTCTAACTTTTGGGATTCCAGTGAAACCGAGCAAAAAATCACCATGGACCTAGTCACCTTTTCCCGGTTTACAATGGCTACATATTTATCGATGACTCCTTCCTTTTCATATCGTTTTATCCGCTCATAAACCGGCGTTTTGGTAATATTCAATTTTGCAGCCAGCTCCTTCACATTGATCTTCGCATCCGCTTGTAGATACGCTAATATCCTTTTATCAATCGCGTCTAATCGAATCATAGGAATCATTCCTGAAATCATTATGATTAGTAATTCAAATTAATACTATTTCCCAAATTATACGATATTATAGTATTTTTTACTTCTTATAATATCTAATATAGTTATTTTTCCTATTAATACTTATTTTTATAGTAATATAATTACCAAATGATGAAGAAACACACCTACAAACCGGAAAGCCTAATGATGTCGCACGGATATAATCCAGCATGGTCTGAAGGTTCCATAAAGCCACCCATATTTCAGACTTCAACCTTTGTCTTTGATTCAGCGGAAGCTGGAAAGTCCTTTTTTGAAGTTGCCTATGGCCTTCGCGAAAAATCCGATGGCGAAAAATCCGGACTGATCTATAGTAGAATCAACAATCCCAATTTGGAGATGCTGGAAAGTAGACTTTGCCTTTGGGATCAAGCAGAAGCATGTGCCGTCTTTGAAAGTGGGATGTCTGCGATCAGTTCCGTTTTATTGGAATATTTAAAACCAGGAGACATATTACTTTATAGCACGCCCACCTATGGAGGAACTGACCATTTCATAAACGAATACCTTCCACATCTTGGAATTGAAAGTATAGGATTTTCAGCGGACCAAACTGCCTCTGAAATAATCAATTCCATTGAAATCTCAGGTAGGGCACATAAGCTAGCCTTTATCTTTATAGAAACACCAGCAAACCCAACGAATGATCTTTTCGATATTGAATTGTACAAACAAATTGCTGATCACTTTAGCACGCCTTCCAAAAAAGTAACCATTGGCGTGGATAACACCTTTATGGGCCCTTTATGGTCTCATCCTTTAGACCATGGTGCTGACCTGGTCCTGTACAGTGCCACGAAGTATATCGGTGGCCACAGTGATCTCATCGCAGGAGCGGTATTAGGCAATCATGATGACATAAAACGCCTAAAAAACTTAAGAACATTTTTGGGAAACATGCCAAGCCCTCATACGGGATGGTTATTACTCAGAAGCCTTGAAACGCTTAAGGTTAGGATGGAACAACAAGCATTCAATGCTCAAATGCTGGCCAATTATTTAATAACTCATCAACAAATTCACAAGGTCCATTACCTGGGTTGTATAGATAAGGGAACCTCAGATTATTATATTTATAAAAAACAATATTCATCTCCAGGTGCTATGTTAGCTTTTGAAATATCCGGTGGAGAGAAAGAAGCTTTTCAGTTTTTGAATCAGCTCAAACTCATTAAGTTGGCTGTTAGTCTAGGTAGTACGGAAAGCCTAGTCCAACATCCGGCGACCATGACGCATGCCGGCATGTCTCATAAAGCCAAGCAGAAAATGGGCATTAAGGATAACCTGATCAGAATATCAGTGGGTATCGAGCATTACGAAGATCTTATTGAAGATATTGAACAGTCGCTTGCTGCTTTATCTGCTAACCAAAACATGGTTCATTTTAATAAAATCTTTGAACTATCCAATTAACTTGCTTACTTGATTCGAATGATGTAAGCGAGTGGACATCCATAATTATCTGTACAAGTAATTGAAAAAGTAGTCTATGTTATAATTACTTGGTGAGTCTTCTAAGTTCTCGACAACCTTAATCATATCTTTAATTATCAGAGAGTTATATAATTCTGTCCTTGATAGCTTAGAGAAGCAATCCGCTCAAGAGCAACTGTTTCTATTGCCGCAATTTATAGCTGGTTGTTGGATAGCTCAAGATCCCAACTAGCTGGGTGATTACGCTTGTGGTATGGACATGATCGTTTGGTGACCATGGACTCCATCAAATCCAAAAATCATGGGAATTCAATATTTGGAATGTTCATGGCCAGCCTTTGCATTTCTCTTACTTGCACATCAAGGGTCAACTTTGACCACAACTCTTTTAAGAAATCACTCTTTATAGGTTTTTGCTGGGCAGTAAGTAAACAGATGAATCCTAATAATATAATCGTCGGTTTCATACATTGTTTGCTGATTTGAATTTTTATTGAACACATCATTTCGATTAAAATTAATTCTGTGTATAAATAATTAAGAAGCAATAAAATCTGCCGATCCGCTTTCCAATTCAACTATTCGCTGCTGACCATATTGAACATTTCTGTTGAATTAGATTTAAATATTTCTCTTGGTAATTTTTATGAAAAGGGAAATCCCCGGGAATTATTCCATTTGATATGGATCAAAAACTGAGAGAAGTCAGCGCTGAAAATTTAGTATCTTTAGCAAGAGTAGAAAAAGATTAGCACTACATCTAAACTACATCATGTACCATTTTTACCTATTTTCTCACCTCTAAATATGCTACTGTAATTGGCGATAAAACATTTGTATATCGAGGTCCTTCTAATTATTGTAATCGGTTTTTTAGTTCAATGTACCCTGCCATGTCTAGCCCAACAATTTAATATCGGTTATCCCCCGGTAGATAACTTTACCCCAACAGACTATAATGGAGGGACCCAAAATTGGAGATTGGACAGCTCGCCAGATGGTGTAATTTATGCTGCAAATAATGATGGTTTACTATCCTTTGATGGGTATGAATGGAAAGTGCACTATCTCCCCAACCGAACCATAGCTAGATCTATTGATTACAATAATGACACCATATACATTGGTGGTCAGGATGAATTAGGCTATTTCACCACCGATCAAAAAGGGGAATTTAGCTATCATTCTCTTTGGGAAAAAATACCAAAGGAATACCAGGATATCACCGATATATGGGATATTGCCCAAATTGGAAATACCACCTATTTTAGGAATTGGAGAAATATATACAAGTTAAACGACAAAGGTTTTGAGGTAATCAGTAGTGATGCGATGAGGGACTTTTTAAGCCTTGATAATCAAACGCTTCGTTTCAATAAACAAGGCAGTGGCATCTTTGAAAAAAAGGTAAATGAGGATGCTTTTCAGCTCAATAGGGCCTACTCCCCTCTAGCTGAATATGTTATCATTAATGTAATCTCAATAGAGAAGAATGCGTATGTTTTTACCGAAAGTAATGGAATTTATATATTGAAAAATGACCAAATTCTTGAAGCCTGGGCTAGCAATGCACAGCCTTATTTACAAAAAAATGAGATCACAGCAGCAATAAGGTTGACGAATGGCAATTTTGCTATTGGAACCCGACTGGGTGGACTCTTAGTACTAGATGGATCAGGCAATACTCTTTACGTCATTGACAAATCCAAAGGATTACAAAGCAATAGTGTTACATGCATTCTGGAAGACAATTGGTCAAATTTATGGATTGGTACTTACTTCGGAATTGATCGAGTGAATTTTGTTTCAGGATTTAATTCCTTTTTCCCGGATGATAAATTTGAAGGGGCAGTATATGATATTGCTCTATGGAATAATCATTGGTGGTTTGCTACAAGTAATGGATTATATTCTATGTCTTATCAATCCTATACATCTCCTTTTTTAGAAAATAACCTAAATCTAATCAATCAATCGGAAGGTCAGGTTTGGGGATTGGATATTATCGACGACCAGCTTTTTGTTGCACACCACAATGGAGCCTATTATGTCGATAAGAATGATCAGCTGATCAGTTTAAACATAGTGGGTGGTGCTTGGAAATATATCAAACTCAATAATGACCATATGGCCATTGGAGGTTATTTTGGGATTCATATTTTCAGAAAAATTGGCTACAGCTGGAAAAAACTTTACCAAGTTGATGATTTTGAAGAGTCCTCTAGAATATTGATTACAGACAATCAAGAGCAATTATGGATATCTCACCCTTACCGGAGTCTGGTTAAAATAAGCTTTAGCACCAACTTTGAAGACTACAATATTCAAAAATATTATGCAAGTGCTGGATTCCAATGTGAGCAAGGCAATTACATTTTTAATGTGTCAGGTGATCCAGTTGTGACCAACCCTTGTGGTATATTTAGATATGAACCTCGCATCGATAGCTTTATAAAAGATCTATCCTTACAAGCCAAAATAGGTCCCGATCAGCAAGTCATTCGATTATTTGATCAAGACGAGGGTCTATGGTATATCTCTGAAGAAGAGACTGGAGTACTTGTCAAAAATCCGACTCCACCATACGATCTATCGAATAAGAAATCCTTCCCACATATTGGTAAATCATTCGTGGGTGGCTTTGAAAACCTGTATCCCTTGGATTCAAATAGTTTGATATTATGCACCAACAAGGGAATCAAATTTTACCAGTCAAAATTCGAGGGATCCATGCAATCGGTACAAGCCCTGGTCACCAAATTTTCTATTCCGTCGAGTGGTCGGCTGTTGAATTTAAGAGATGAAAAAGAATTCAAACTGGGTCCAAATGAAAGAGACTTAACCGTTTATTTCAGATCTAATGGATTAATTAATGAGGACCTTCGTGGATTTGAATACCGGTTGGAAGGTTCAGATGAGGGTTGGACATTTTCTAAGTTACCCTTTAAAGAATACAGTAATTTAGAGGCAGGTAATTATACGTTTTCAATTCGAGTTGTGGACAACCTTGGAAATAAAAGTGTAGTTACCAAAATTCCATTCGAGATTGAGGAAAAGTGGTTTAAATCGACTTTAGCTAAGATAATATTCTTGTTTATTCTCGGCTTAGTGATGGCATTAATTTTAATCATCCCCAGAAAAAAATACAAAAAGGATACTGCCAATCTGGTAATCAAACAACAAGAGACACAAAAAGAACTCGATATTGTAAAACAGGAAAAACTAGAAGATGAAATTAGATATAAAACCAATGAATTAGCGAATGCGACCTTGCATCTACTACAAAAAAAACAAACTATCGATGCGCTGCGACATGAAGTAAAACTATTACAGAAAGGAGCACACGACCCTAAAATAAAAGCGAGCTTAAAGAATTTGAATGCACTTCTACTTGAAGATGATAGACTGGAGGATGATTGGGAAAAATTCAGCTTGCTCTTTGATCAGGTTCATCTCGACTTTCTACATCGCCTGCAAATTAAGTATCCTCAACTCACTCCCAAAGATCAAAAATTATGTGGCTTTCTGCGTATGAACCTGTCCACTAAGGAAATTGCTCCACTTATGAATATATCAGCTCGCGGAGTAGAAATAAGCCGCTATCGTCTTCGTAAAAAAATGAAACTTGAAAGTAGTGTAAATATTACTGAAATGATGATGAAGTTTTAAAAATTATTACCAAAAAAACAATACTAATTCCTTAATACTAGATGATTAATTTGTGGGTTTTGATGATCCCAGCAATCAATATACTTACCTAATATTAAAAAATCCAGATTAGATCCACATTTCATGAACCAAAGTCGTTATTCTATCATAATGATGTAGTCAAGATGTACTGCAAATATAGATTAAGGCTGGAAATTTAGTTAGATTTGATGTAATATTATTACACATCAATTGACATAAATCAGGCAAAAAGTATGAAGCTATTTAATATTTCGCTATTCTTATTAATTTCAGCACTTTCTTTTTCTCAAAGCCGAATCGTTAGTGGAACAGTTACCGATGCTGAAACCTCAGAACCTTTGATCGGTGTTTCTATCTTGATTAAGGGTACCTCACAAGGGACCACGACTGATATTGATGGCACCTATGAACTTCCCATACCGGATGGTTCAGATACGCTCGCTTTCTCCTATACAGGATTCCGACTTATCGAAGAATTCATTGGTGATCGGAGCGAAATCAATATTATCATGTCAACCGACGACCAGTTGTTGGAAGAAGTAGTCGTAATTGGTTATGGTATTCAAAAAAAGCGGGTAGCCACCGGATCAATCTCGAAGCTATCTTCAGAAAAATTAGATGGATATCAGTTACCCAACGTTCAGTCAGCACTGGAAGGCCAAGTTTCAGGATTAATTGTGAATAAAGCTTCAGGCCAACCTGGTACCGGAAAATCGCTGTTAATTAGAGGGGTTAGTACCAATGGAGATAATTCACCATTGTATGTGGTCGATGGCATGCAAGTCAGTGGCATTGATAACATTAACCCAGGGGATGTAGAGTCAGTAGATGTGTTAAAAGACGCGGCATCATGTGCGATTTATGGAGCCAGAGCAGCAAACGGTGTGGTCATAATAACCACTAAAAAAGGCGGGGGAGAAAAAGGTAAGATTACCTATGAAGGTTTTACTTCCAATTCAACACCTTGGAAACTTCCAGAAATGCTTTCTGCAGAAGATTATATCTTATTAACCAGAGAAAAATTTGCAAACGGTAAACAAATTTCTTCGCTTAATTCATTAGGTTTTCCTCAAATTGGAGATCAGACCTCTAATACCAATTGGATGGATGCTATTTTTAGCGATGCGACCCTTCAGTCCCATCGAATTACTGCAACTGCTCAAAACCTATTTTTATCACTTGAATATTGGGATGAAAGTGGGGTAATAGGCGGAGATCAATCGAATTACAAACGATATTCTGCTCGACTTAATGGAACGAAAGAATTGAATCAGTATGTGACAGTAGGTGAAAACCTTTATATCAATCGAGTGGATAATCAATCAATTGGAGTAAATAATGCTTTTGGCACCGTGATAGCTGATGCCTTTGCGTATGATCCATTGACCAATATCTTCAACGAAGAAAAACAATACGGGTTTGAACAATCCAATTGGGTTCAAAAAGAATATGTCAATCCTCTCAGCCGTTTATTCTTATCTGATAACTCCGGACACGCCGATCAAATTGTAGGAAATGTGTATGCAGAAATAAAACCCTTTAAAGGATTGACCATTCATAGTGATTTTGGTTTAGATTATCAATGGTTTAAATTTAGAAGTTTTACTCCAGACTATCGATTCCACAGTGCTTTTGTAAACGTTTCTAATGATGTTTCTCAGGGATATGGTTTTGGAGAATCAATCCAGATAGAGAATTATGCTAATTATGTGACCTCATTAAATCAGCACGAATTTGATTTTGTTTTAGGTACTGCCTATCGAAAAAGCAGGAACGAGTTCGCCGGAGGTAGTACTTCCTTTATTCCGGAAGCAGTCCAGTTTCAAGATAATTGGCAGAATGTTAATGCTGGTCAAGACTCAACAGATTTATCGTATGGAGGAATTGGTGTAGAGTATAAATCCATCAGTTATTACGGCCGGGTCATTTATAATTATGCTGGGAAATATCTATTTACAGCTACTTTACGTCGAGACGGATCAAGCAACTTTGGTCAAGCAAACCGTTTTGGGGTTTTCCCTTCTTTCTCAGCCGGCTGGGTGATCTCCGATGAACCCTTTTTTAACCTAAATTCAATCAGTTTTTTGAAACTTCGAGCAAGTTGGGGGGTTAATGGAAATGATCGCATTGCTCCACTATCCTATGCTTCTACCATAGAAAATGTATTTACTTATCCTTTTGGTTCGTCCTTGAATACGGGAGCATCCCTGGCAACACCGCCTAACCCAAATATCAAATGGGAAGAAAGTGTTCAAATCGATATTGGACTCGAGTTGAGACTTTGGCAGGATAAATTTACAGCCGAGATAGATTTTTATAAAAAGAATACCAAGGATCTGTTGATGACACAGATTATTCCAGGTTACATAGGCGCTACGAACAATCCCATTAGTAATTTGGGAGAAATTGAAAACACGGGGGTTGAATTAGGTTTAAACTACCGGGTTGCTCTGGGCGATTTACGCTTGAATTTTGGTGCACAATACACTACCTTTAAAAATACGGTGGTTAATGTAGCCGGAGAATCCGGATTTATTACTGGATGGAGTTGGCCGGTAAGAAATACTCCTATTACACGGATGACCGAAGGCTTTCCGGTTGGTCATTTTGTAGGTTATGTCACCGATGGAATATTCCAAAGCCAGGAAGAAGTTTTCTCTCACATTAATAAGTCAGGCGATCCATTACAGCCTAAAGCAGGAGCTGGTGATTTACGTTTTATGGATGTTAATGACGATGGGATTATCAATTCGGATGATATTACCGACATTGGAAGTCCTTGGCCTGATCATATCATCGGATTAACGTTGGGAGCTAATTTTAAGGGATTTGATTTCAGTGCGATATTTTCGGCTCAACTAGGCCAGCAAATATTTAGAGCCTATGAGCGATCCGATATTACCTACACCAATTATCAGACTTTCTGGTTGGACCGATGGACCCCGGAAAATCAGGATGCAGCCTATCCTAGATTAGTATCCAATGATCCGAATAACAATCAACGCCCTTCTGATTTTTATCTGGAAGATGGTTCATTTGTACGACTTCGAAATTTACAGTTGGGATACAATCTTCCCGACCAAATCGTTAACAAAGTAAAATTAACTGGTTTGCGTATTTATCTATCTGCTAATAATCTATTTACCATAACTGATTACAATGGATTTGATCCGGAAATTGGCACCTCAGGGTGGATTCTAGATACAGGAATCGACAAAGGATTTTATCCTTCCAACAAAACCATTGGAGTTGGACTTAAAGTAACCATGTGAT
>JAHEJC010000475.1 GCA_024639065.1 Lewinellaceae bacterium
GGATCCCCCAATGTAAAAATGTCAATCCAAACGCCAATTGAGCAGGATGGTCACTTAGGCCCTCGATTGGGGGTGGGGCTGCAAAGTGACTAATCGTCTCGGTCAAACTATAAAACATTAAGGCCAAACCAATCCCGGCATTAAACAACATCGCAAACCATTGCCAGTACGTAAATTCTGTCCTGGCTCCTTTCCCACCAATCCTTACATTTTTAAAAGGGCCAAATACCAGGTATATACAGAAGAGTACAAAAAGGTTGACCAGAATGATATAGTACCATCCCATCTTCTCGGCTATATACGATCTGACTGCCACAAATATCTCATCCACATAGTCATGCGTGAGTAACGTAGCAATTACAAAGGCTATAACGATAATCACAGAAATCCAAAACACCGGGGGATTTATTCTAAAACCAAAAGGCCCCCTGACTGTCATCTTAGGATTTTGATTTATTTCATTCACACGTCAAAATTTTTCTTCAATGATCTAAATGTTCTTTAATCATCAATTATTTTCTTAAACCAATAATAAAATAACAGCTATAAAATGTTATGCGGATATCATATAGATAAATGCACTCTCAAAATAGACAATATTGATCATTGATAAGGAAAATCGATATTATTCATTTCAATATACACTGTTTTCAGCTGAGTATAATGATCTACTGCTGCCAATCCATTTTCTCTACCAATTCCCGACTGTTTATATCCACCAAATGGTATTTCAACCGGTGTAATATTGTAATTGTTCACCCAACACACGCCGGCATTTAATTGATTTACGACTCGGTGAGCACGCTGTAAATCATTGGTAAAAACTCCAGCTGAAAGTCCAAAGGGGGTATCATTAGCGCGGGTTATTACTTCATCTTCTTCTGAAAATGATAAAACGGACATCACCGGACCGAAAATTTCTTCTTTAACAATACGACCTTCTGATTCTGGAATTTCAAAAATAGTCGGTTCAACGTAAAATCCACCCGCAATAGATTCGTCAGGGGGATTGAATCTTTTACCACCACAAAGGACTTTTGCACCTTCACGTTTCCCAATATCGATGTAATCCATCACTTTCTCTAAGTGATCCTGGCTTATCAATGCTCCTATCTGCGTACTAGCTAATTGAGGGTTTCCTATGACCAATTGTTCAGTTTTCTTGATAAGTTTTTCTAAAAAATCAGACTTAATATTGCGGTGAACATATACCCGTGTACCATTCGAACATACTTCACCCTGTGTATAAAAATTTCCTAACATGGCACCCTTAACAGCTTCATCGATATTGGCGTCCTCAAATATTAGAATAGGTGATTTACCACCCAGTTCCAAGGTAACTTTTTTCAATGTTTCAGCCGCTGAGGCCATAACCTTTTTCCCAGTTCCCACTTCACCTGTCAAAGAAACCTTGGCAATTTCAGGGTGCCTGGTCATTAATGCTCCCAATTTTCCATCACCTTGAAGCACATTAAAAACGCCATCAGGAAGACCAGCCTCCGTATAGATTTCGGCTAATTTTAAAGCAGTTAATGGTGTGAGTTCAGCTGGTTTAAATATCATCACATTACCACATGCCAGGGCTGGTGCTGATTTCCAGCAAGCTATTTGAATGGGATAGTTCCAAGCTCCAATTCCTGCACAGATTCCCAGGGGTTCTCGTCGGGTGTACGCAAATGAATTACCAAAATCAAAGTGTCTACCATGAATGGCTGGTGCAATACCTGCAAAGTATTCAATCGCATCTGCACCTGAGAGCACATCTACTTCGATAGCTTCTGAAATTGGTTTTCCAGTATCTAATACTTCCATTTCAGCAAGTTCCTGGTTTCTTTCTCGCAATATGGAAGCGGCCTTATGTAAGATTCTTCCGCGGTGAGTGGGTGTCATTTTGGACCAAATCGAAAAACCTTCATGTGCTGCTCTAATGGCGCTATTCAAATCGGCTTCCCCTGCTTCTTGAACTTTACAAATCTCCTTACCAGTTGCCGGATTTATTGTCCGAAAAGATCGGCCAGAAACCGCATCCTGATATTTTCCTTTATAATACAACTTTTGACCTTCCATCAACTCTAGCGTTAAACTTCATGTTTATAAAAATCGATTTGCACAGGAGTAAGCGGACTATTCCCTAAAATTTCATCTGCAGCTTTTTCACCAATCATCATTACTGGAGAATAGATATTCCCATTCGTAATCATAGGCATCACCGATGCATCGACAATCCATAAATTATTTATCCCATGAACTTTTAACTTGGAGTCTACCACCGCCTGGTCATCATAACCCATTTTGCAGGTACAACTTGGATGGTAAGCGCTTTCTCCATCTTGAGCAACAAAAGCAAGAATCTCTTCATCAGTTTGTACTGACTTTCCAGGCGAGATCTCTTTCCCACGAAATTCATCCATCGCTTTGGTTTCAATTAGCTTTCTAGCACACCGGATGGCCTCGCACCATTCTTTTCGTTCTTGTTTGGTTGAAAGATAATTAAAGAGAATACTGGGGTGCTCCATGGGATTCGAGGACTTGATTTTGACTCTGCCTCTCACATCGGTATTCATGGGACCTACGTGTAATTGAAATCCATGTCCTTCACTGGGAGCTGTTCCATCATACCTAATCGCCAGGGGCAAGAAGTGGAATTGTAAATTTGGATAGGTAACCTCATTGTTACTCCTCATGAATCCACCTGCTTCAAAATGGTTAGACGCACCTATCCCTTTCCTTCGAAAAAGCCAGTCAAACCCAATTTTTGGTGCTCTCCAGGGATTAAGTGCAGCATAAAGACTTATAGGTTCCTTACAAGCCCACTGCACATATACTTCCAAATGGTCTTGTAAGTTTTCACCGACGCCAGGTAAATCTTGCAAAACATCAATACCCAACTTATGCAAATCGGTTCCATTCCCTATCCCAGATAGTTGTAACAATTGGGGAGAATTAATAGCTCCTCCACAACAGATGATCTCCTTCCCGGTGACTTTTTCAATTCGTTTGTTTTTTACAAATTCTAAGCCGGTAGCTGTCTTTCCTTGAAAAAGGATTTTATTAACCATTGCTCGCGTTTTGATCACCAGATTTTTTCTATTCTTCACCGGGTGGATATAGGCGCGGGCTGCGTTGTATCGTCTTCCCCGATAGATAGTCTGATCAAAAGAACCAAAACCTTCTTGTCGATACCCATTAACATCTTGTGTTAATGAAAAGCCAGCTTCTTCTACAGAATTAAAAAAAGCTTTAAATAATGGATTCTCACATTTTGGGACAGTTAATTTTAAATAACCTTCAGAACCCCGATATTCATCACCCCCTATTAATCGATTTTCTACTTTTTTAAAATAAGGGAGGCAGTGATAATAACTCCAGTTTTCTAATCCATCTACTTTTGCCCATTTTTGAAAATCCATGGCATTTCCTCTTATCCATATCATTCCATTAATACTGCTTGATCCACCCAAAACTTTACCACGTGGTTGATGAATTTGCCGATTATTCATAAAGGGTTCTGGATCAGAGCTGTAGGCCCAATTGTAAAATTTACCGTTTAAAGGGTAGCTAAGAGCAGCAGGCATATGAATTCTAAAATCAAGTGTATAATCAGGCCTGCCAGCTTCGAGAACCAGCACCTTATTTGATGGATCTTCGCTGAGTCGATTAGCAAGCACTGATCCAGCGGATCCTCCTCCTATAATAATAAAATCAAAATTCATATTTCATCGGATCTTTGAAAAGTGTATTTATCAAGCTTTAAGATTCTGACAGAAATAAAGCTTTTAAATACTAAATTGATACCTTACACAATCCATATATTCATTATATAGACTCCTGAATTTCCAAATCCTGTTCAATTTATTCATGCACAATCCTACATGAAAAATCAATTTTTATAGGGATAGTATCTATTTATACAATATAAACATTTAATCATACTTTATTTTAGAATTATCCATAAATCACAGATCATTTTTGAAAATTGATACACCCAACTGACTTCCAGATCAAATGATTACTGATCTAGTTTATTTCTTGTTTGATAACTGAATCTTTTTTCAGAATAGATTTGCACAAAACCAAACTAACGGCAGTCGAATAGGTAAACTGAATGAAGATAATTTAGTGAATCACTTAAAAATTTGATAAATTGTATTTATGAACCCTCAAATGAAGATTATTTTATTTTTGACAATTTTAATCACCACTGTTTTTGGCTGCCAAAAAGGAACGAAACCTACATTATTAATTGGAACTCCTGCTAGATATCTCCCCACACAAATCAACAAAGATGGACGTACAGTCATTCCCAACGGCAGGATAATTGCTCCTTATGGTAAGACATTAATGGTAGCCCCTCACCCATTTGGTCTCACTCTCAGCCCGGATGGCAATACGATCGTTACGGCGAACTCCGGTACGCTACCTCTTTCTATTTCAATAATCCGCAATATTAAAGAGCTTAATCCGCAAATTCAACAAATCCCTGAAGGTGGCGCAACCGACAGAGGAATCCTGGCATCGGTTTTTATGGGACTTGCAATCAATCCAGACAATAGTATAGTCTATGTAGCCGGAGGACAGGAAAATAAAATCTACAAATTTGATTTAAACACGGGCGCTTCATTGGGATTCATAGACTGTGCGTTTAAAGATGAAGTGGTCGATTACACCCATGGTTATATCGGGGATATGGTATTGAGCCGTGACGGCAATCAATTATTTGTGGTGGACCAAATTAATTTTAGGATGGTAGCTGTTGATACACGAAAAGACGAAATTATTTCTAATAC
>JAHEJC010000476.1 GCA_024639065.1 Lewinellaceae bacterium
TCTGAAAATCAAAGAGCAATTCCTTCACTAGTTCATCCCACAGCATTTGTTCATCCCACAGCTACCCTAAGTTCTGGTGTTTACATTTATCCCATGTGCAATGTTGACCATAATGTCGAGTTGAAAAATGGAGTTATTTTTCATAATTCCTCAGTAGTCGCTCACGACAGTATAATTCGAGAGGCAAGTTATTTATCTCCAGGAGTGACCATATCAGGTTTTTGTAACATTAGTCAATGTACTTTTATTGGCGCTGGAAGCACAGTTTCCAACAACATTTCGATAGGTCAGCAGGTGACTGTAGGAATTGGAACTGTTGTAACCAAAGATTTGGAGTCAGGGAAATTTTATATCGGCAATCCTATTAGAGAGGTTAGTTCAATTCATTTGCAATAAGTTGATAGCAAGCCGGAGTCATATTTTAATTTAAATTAGACGTTCACAGAACCAAATCCGTCTTTGCCTAATTTTAATTCTAGATGTGAGTTATTATGGTAAACTTATGTACTAGAGAAAGATCAGAAGAAGTACCTCTTGCTAGTATCTGTTATCAGCGATGCAGAATATGAATTGAATAATACTACATTTTACAATATATCAGGAGATGCTTTTTGGATCAAAAGGATGTATTGGTTTGATCCGCCATTTTCCAATTTGTTAGGTCCGGAACAAATGCTTTGGATTTATTAAATGGTGTAGTTGACATAGAGGATGTTTATATATGCAAAGTAGGTGACACCGGTATCAAAGCGGGAGCGAAAAGTACAATTGGAATATCAAATGTTTGTGTGGAAGAATCAGATATCGGCGGAAACGGGATACCAGACTTTTGTGACCCGTGTGCGGTAGGCGATAGCGATGGCCATGGAGTATGTGACGATGCGCATATATGCCTGGGAAACGAAATACCAATAAAATCGTGTTTAATTTCCATCCGCATCAATGGACTGATGATCTGAAGGTGTGGTTAAAAGAGAGCTATTTTCAAAACGTCAAAAACGCTGCAAAATACATTTTAATCAATTTCGATAGTTATGGTTAACTTATGTACTATAGAAAGATCAGAAGAATTACCTCTTGTTAGTATTTGTATGATTGCCTATAACAAAGAGGAATATATCAAAGACTCAATAGAGGGGGTTTTGGATCAGGAATATGATTTTAGTTGTGAGCTAGTTATTGGCGAAGATTTTTCAGAAGATGGGACACGAAAAATATGCATGGATTATTCGAAAAAATATCCATTTATCAGAGTAATAATAAATGATCGAAATCTTGGCCTTGCGGCCAATTATAATCGAACCTTAAAACACTGTCGAGGAAAATATATTGCAATTTGTGATGCTGACGATCAATGGATTACGTCTGATAAGTTGTCGAAACAAGTTGATTTTTTGGAAAGGAATATTGATCATGGTGTCGTTTACACGGATGTTAAGATTAAATTTGAAGGCCATTCTGATCAGAATCTCTGGATTAAGCCAGTATTTCATAGTGGATTGGTTTTTTTTAGGTTGCTTAAAGAGAATTTTGTTATGAATTCATCTGTCTTATTCCGATCAAGTCTTCTTCAAGGTGTAAACCTGGAAGATGATAGAGATTATTTTAGTTATGATTACCTAATGTATCTTCATTTTGCTACCAAATGTAAATTTGGCTATCTGCCCGAACAAACAACCTTATACCGAAGACACCAAACAAATATCAGCAGCAAACATCACTCCAACAAGAGAAGATACCAGCGTCAAATTGCCAACATAGTTTTGCTGTTTGAAAAGAACTATGTCTGGCCATTATCACCAGAGGAAAAAATGAAAGTATTCAGAACAATTTTAGGTATACTGATAAGGGGCCATACGACTTTCTTCAAAAAAGTAAAGATTCTTCCTCTAGGAGTAAAATATTTTCCCGGTATCTATCAGATGACCCAAAAATTGTTTTCGGGTTTATAAACCAATCAGAATGTAAAAAAATCGGTAAAGGCTAATTCTTCCTACTAAAAATCTTTAAACTTATTTTAACTGCTGAATACATATGCACTTCGGACCAAAATCTCTAATTAAAGCGATTCTGGCATTAATTTTCCTGCTTGCCTTCGGATTAGGATATAGAGAATCTTGGAAAATCGTTTTATATTTCTGTTGTTCTTATGCTGTTGTATCCTAATAAACTTGTTTTCTACCCTTTTAAGGTTTTTTTATTAATACGATAGTAACAAATGATTAATGGAATAGTATTTAGTAAAGATAGGTCGGCACAATTGCAACTTCTTCTTAATAGCATTGAAAAAAAAGCTAAAAATATATTTGAATTAAAAGTTATATACACCTCTTCTCACGAGCGATATAACAAAGGTTATGAAAAACTAATTAAACAATATCCAGAAGTTAAATGGATTAAAGAATCTTCTATTTTTAAATTAGATGTTTTAAATGCTATTCAAAATCCAGAAAGTAATTATACATGTTTTTTTACTGATGATGATATCATATACAGAAAAATAAATGAAGATGACTTAATTATTAAATTAATAGAAGATGAAAATGCTTTTTGTTTTTCGACTAGACTAGGTAAAAATACTACAAGATGTTATGCAATGAATGCTGAAAATATTATAAATCCACATTATGAAGATGATAAGTTTATTTCGTGGAATTGGCAAGATCATAATTTTGATTTTGGTTATCCTTTATCAGTAGACGGTCATGTGTTTAGAACTGAAGAGATACAAAAATTAACTAAAAAAATTAGTTTTCAAAACCCAAACACCTATGAGGCTGGTTTGCAAGCGTTTAGTGATTTCCCAAGAAGACATATGTGGTCTTATGTGCATAGCGCACTAGTAAATTCTCCTTCCAATATTGTTCAAAAAGTTTATCAAAATAGAAGAGGATTGGAGTATGGTGTGAGTACAAAAGAATTAAATGATGCTTTTCTATCTGGACAAGAAATTGATTTTTCGAAAATTGACTTCTCAAATATAATAGGATGTCATCAAGAATTAGAGTTACCCTTAACAGAATTTCAAGAACTACCAAATTTGGAGGTATACTCTCGCATAAAAACTAGACCGTCTATTCCAGAATTCATTATAGACAATCTTGAGTCGATGGATTTAAAGGTAAAGAAGTGGATACGTTATTTTCGCGACAGATTTTAGCTATTTGATCAACTTCATGAAGGAATTAACTCTATATTTCCATGCCTCCTTATAATGTAGGTGTAGTATTTTATGTAGCTAACTCATCAGCGTTCTCCAAATAATCATTTTCCCCTTTCTCTAAGCGAGCAAGTGCCACAAGCATAGCGACTGAGCCGATTTTATAATTTTTCATGACTAGCGAACAGAAAGTTTCTCATCTTGAACCCGGAAACCTCTTCTGGACAATAATCTCTCCTGAATCAATCCCTTCTTCAATGAAATGAATGGATACTCCTGTTTCAGGTTCTCCTCTGAATAGAACCCAATTGGGTCAATCTGCTATAGTTCTTAGTCAATAGGGTGGGGTGTCGCTTGATCAAACCGGCCCTGGGAATTTCCAATAGATTTTTCTAAATGATACTTTGACTTTGATTAATGATTAAATCAGGCGTGCAATCTGATCAATTCCTTCTGGAATGACTTCGAATTGGGTATTTTAATCTTCTAGGTCTGAATTCCCTTTTTTTGAAATATGCTAGAATGGGTGGATTCTTCCCAAAAGCTTTCAATACCAAATATTACCACATTTTGAACCATATTGACTACATTATACGCGAAAAGAAATAGATTGGTCCCAAAATCAGAAAAAGTGAAGTAAGATATTCCGTATTACTTTTCTCTTTCCATAGGCCTCAGCCTACATCCACGACTAGCAGCCAGCCCAAGAATATCCTCTTTACGTTCTTCGATTATCTTCTTGATAAACCCATTTGTCTCAATGGATTCATACATCATAATGATAAAAATTCTCAAAACTTAATTTCTCTGGTATAACCGCATGACGTTTTGCCCGAGATCCTTTTGTTTTAATTTGGAGTGAAGTAGTCCTTGATGAATCAAATGTCCACTTCTGTTGGCAATTTTTCTTGTCTCATTTTATTCATTAAGGAATTCATTGGGGTGAAAGTCAAATATAGCGATTTGCCGGTGACTGATTTCCAAAATGCAGAAGATGGCGTAGTAACCTGTTTAAAATTGGAAAGATTCTCATTGTTGTATTTAATGAGGGAATTTAAATACAGATAAGGAAATTTCTGCAATTTGTCCATTTGCCTTTTTAAATAAGCTGTAACGTGCTGTCCTGCAAGGCAGCCTAGATGCAGTAAACCATTTTAACTTTCTTGTACTTCCCCAAAAGAGAAAGAAAAAGTCAAAGCGTTGCGAGGGTATGCTACTGTCAATTTGATATCCTGTTTCAGCTGGTGCTAAGGTTGAATAATTAATCACACGCAATGCCGGCAAGCAAAAAGTCTGTTCAAGGGAGTTAAGATCAGTATTTTTAAATAGGTAAATCATTGCCGATCATAAAAAAATGACGTATATTTAAGCCATAAGTTTAAAAAAAATTAAAGCGAGAGTTTTAGAGGTACTTTCGATTTATTTATATAAACTTGGTGAACACAGAATGAGTGACCTCTTGATTTATCTTGCCAGACAGAACCAGCAGGATTGCAGTTTGAAATTGTAATTCTGTGTTTTGACCGTAACACACCAAAGATGCTTTTCGATGTCATACCATGGCAGAGTGAAAATGGTATAGGAATACCCGATTTTAAGGCCCAAAAGGACCGAAAAAAGG
>JAHEJC010000100.1 GCA_024639065.1 Lewinellaceae bacterium
TTTCTCCGATTTCAGTATCCCGGGACACAGCCGAAAGCGTCCTGAAAAATATAGTCATATCCGTTTCAATAACTTGAAACAGTTTTAGTAAATCAGCCACAATTTGCTCATCTTCTTCTTTTTCTATTTGGAAGCCCAACTTATGACGCATCATTTCCAGGTATTTCTCTGCATACACTTTTTTAAAGTTTTCCAAAACTGTTTGTACAAACTCAATATTTTCAATTAACGGGCCGAGGGCATTGGCAAGTTGAATTAAATTCCACAAGGCAATCCCGGGTTGATTACCAAAACGGTAGCGACGATAATCTTTATCGGTCGTGTTGGGTGTCCAGTTATTATCGTATCCTTCCAACCAACCATAAGGACCGTAATCAATGGTCAATCCTAAAATGGATAAATTATCCGTGTTCATCACTCCATGTACAAAACCTACGCGTTGCCAATGAATGATCATTTCTAGCGTGCGGTTGGCAACTTCTTGAAAGAACAAGCTATAGGCTTCTTTTGAGCCTGCTTTTATCCCTGGAAAAAAATGACGAATCGTGTAGTTAGTTAATTTCTTCAAATTCTTAATATCCCGCCTGGCAGCAAATATTTGAAAATTGCCAAAGCGAATAAACGAGGGTGCAACCCGACAAAGAACCGCTCCCTTCTCGTAGCCAGGATTACCATCATAAAGCATGTCACGCAGCACTTGGTCACCGGTTAAAATCAAAGACAATGACCTGGTCGTTGGCACACCTAAATGAAACATCGCTTCACTACATAAGTGCTCCCGAATCGATGACCTTAAAACGGCCAAACCATCAGCCGATCGAGCGTAAGGTGTTTCACCTGCACCTTTTAATTGTAATGCCCAGCGCTTATTATCATGAACCACTTCTGCAAGATTAATTGCTCTGCCATCACCCAATTGTCCAGCCCAATTCCCGAATTGATGACCACCATAACACATGGCATAGGGTGTAGTATTTTCAAGCACTTCAGCTCCTGAAAAAACCTTTAAGAATGCTGCTGAATTTTTGTCTTCATTTTTCAATCCTATGGCATTTAACATCTCATCGGAGACATGGACCAATTCAGGGTTGGAAGGTACGCGTGGGGTAACGTAGGAGTAAAAAGCTTCGTAAACTTGGCGTCGAGTATTGCTTCGATTGGGATCGGCCGGAAGCTCTTTATTAAAAGTATCTTGAATATTTAATTTCACTTGATGATTTTCTAATTTCTCGAATGATTCAGGCTGTATTAATGTGGACTTTGTTCTTTAAGTAAATGTGGAAATTGTTCCTGAAATCTTTTTAGTCTGGGAATAGAGACGGATCTGATGTATCCCTGATTGGGATGCAAGCGTTCATAGTTTTGGTGATAATCCTCAGCTATCCAAAATTTTTCAAAAGGCTTCACTTCAGCGGCGACTTTCTGAGGGGCTATTTCCGCATTTATGGCGGCAATTTTTTGTGCTATGATGGACTTTTCTTCTTCATCCTGGTAAAAGACAATGGATCGATATTGTGATCCCCGATCAGGTCCTTGCCCATTAACTTGAGTAACATCTTGAGATCCAAAATAGACATCGACTAAAGTGGCAAAATCGACCACTTCTGGATCGTAATGTATTTCCACTGCTTCAGCATGTCCTGTTCGACCGGTATTTGAACTCTCATAAGTAGGATTTTTAGTATGTCCTCCAGCATAACCTGAAATGGATTCTTCCACTCCTTTCACACTTTCATAAACTGCTTCAACACACCAAAAACAACCCGACGCAAAATAGGCTTGTTTCAATCCTTCCTTGGTTGGTGTATATTGAGTATTGGACTGGACTGACAAATCGTTATTCATTTGCTTGGTGCCATTTTTTATTTGACAACCACCTACTGCGGTAATAAGACTGAATAGAATAATTAAATAATTTGTGTTCATTTTTTAAAGTTTAAAACATCGATAAAACTTGATTCATTAAAGAAACGCAACACACGCGAAAAGCATTTCATGATTTCATATTAATACTGTTGTCATTATTCTTGCAGAGCAAATATTTGGATAAATAGAAAACCAAGGCTTTCTTCCTTAGATAATTGAACATAGCAGATGCAATTTTGTTCCCAGTCTTTGAACAGCACTATCCAGCGCTCATTATTCATTGGTAAATATATGTCTTTCCCCAAACCTGGTGGATTTAAATCCCTGATAATGCAGTTTCATTTTGGACAGCATTTGATAGGAGGCATTATTTCCTTTATGAGTGGCCAGTTCAACCTTTCTTACTTATTAAACCGTCCCAACTTAATACCGTCTTCAGACTTTGAGTGGCCAAGCCTTGTTTCCGATATTTAGGATGGATTCCAAAACTAATGGAAACTGCTTTTTCGCTGTAGTTATGGACAGCTATATAACCTAAATAATTTTCTTGGCTCCTTGAATTGACCAATAGATAGCAGCACCTGTATCAAAACGAATTTCTATTTCTTATGATCTTTTCCTTTGCTTTGCATTCATCCACTGATCCGATCTCAGACAAATATTTATTACTTGGCTTAGCAGATAATATTTCAGTGATACTTCATCATAAGTGTAGGACCTCAGTCAACACCCACTGAAAAGTCGTGGACTCACTGTGAACCAAGGTCTAATTTGTAGGAAAAGTAAACTCATTCTATTTGGTGCGCTAAAACCGAATAGAGATCCTCTTCGATTTTCTGAAAAATAAATTAATACTCCTCATTTAAATCATCTCCATAGTCAGAATAGCTTATAACAAAAAAGTAATAAATGACACTAAATTATTTGATTAAAGTATTAATTCTTGCAATCCTTTTACTCAAAAGTTGCTTAGCTGTTTCTACATTATTCTTTATATGATCGCTTAAATCTTTTCACTCACTAAATCAACTTTTGCCTTTCTTTTATGTAAGACGATGGGGTTTGATCTGTGACATGTTTGAAGTCTTTAATAAAATGTGCTTGGTCAAAGTAACCACAGTAGTAAGCAATATCGGTTAAGTTAAAAGATTGATTTTGTTCAAGCATCTGTATCACTTTTTTGATTCGTATAAGTCTAAGATATTGTTTCGGACTGACACCAATTAACTCTCTGAACTTTCTTTCAAGTTGACGCTGGCTTATGTTTACCTTCGCTGAAATCTCTTGTATATTATTGATTTGTGAGTTACATATTATCCTTGCAGCTCTTGTAACATAATTTTCCTGTACTTTTTGTTTCGTAAGAATATTCAGGAGAAATTTCTCGGTCCTGGCTATCATCGTTTCTACATTATTATCTTCCCTGATTTGATGACAAAAGTCCAGGAATTTTTTTTCTAAAACAGCTTCAATATCTCCGTAACTTTCAAATATCTCACCACCTTGAATCCGAAGTAGGTAAGGAAGTGCTTCAGGTTTAAAACGAATGGAGAAAATTGGAACTGTTTCACTGAAATGCACCTGATAAGCACGAGAAAACATCCCGATGAGCATGTAATCTGGAGTGTAAGCCAAACGATTTTCGGCGGGGAGCTTACAATATAGTTCTTGTAAATGAATGATCAACTCTAAGCAGCCATTCGGAATAATTTTAAAAGATCTATTTGGTTCTGCAGAAGTATTAAATAATCCACTAGAATATCTATCCACAAATGGAGCCAAAGACTGAGAAGGATTGTATTCTTTTACAGAGATCATATTAGATCAATTTAACAAAAATACTAACAGAAAGGTAAGTGAAAGGGCAAAATAAGGTTATTTAGTTTTCATTCCTTCTTTTTCCCAAACTTCCTGAAGTACTATATCCAGGTCGAGAAGTGTTTGTTTACAGTTCCCATTAAATGACGAACCATGCATGGTGGCAAGCGTATTCGGGTTCAGATCAGCCAGGTTTTGGATGATCTCTCCTGTACGCTTAGTATAAGGTGTGTACCCCATTAAAGGACCTTGTTCAAATTCGAGTAATGATTTTCTGTGCAAGGAAAGAACATCTGTATCCGTAAGTGCTTTAAGGTCTCCATTTTGGTGAAGGATATCCGAGCAAAAAAGTGTCTTGTTGGTTTCCTCAAATAATACTCCAGCATCCCAGCCATGGGGCAAGTGTGGTGTACGCATAAAGCGGTATTGGTACTTACCAGTAGAGATTGTGTCGCCTTGAGCCATAGCATGAGCTGGACGAATAGAAAAATCACTCATGTTGACAAGTGCACCAACTTCACTACATACTGGCAGGGCATTGGGTGCTATCTCGAGCCACTCATTGAGAGCTCCACATTCATCAACTTCAAAATGGCTGAAACCAATCCATCTGAGTTCAGCAGGATTGATGAGTCTGCTCAAAGCTTCACGCAATAGAGGAAACATCTTTTTCATTCCAGCGTGGTAGAGCATTGGCTGCTCATCTTTGATGAGGAAATGGTTAAACTGTAAATTCATTTCTGGTACAAAAAGAGAGATACGAAACACATCCGGAGCTATTTCTGTGATTTTCATTTTTATATTTTTTTGATAGTTCAATTATGAGAACAAAGTTAGAACCAGATCAACAAGAATAATTGTAAAAAAGCGACATACGAGTAAACTGGTTTTTTATACATTTACTAAGAAGAATTCTATTGTATTTAAAATTCGTTGCAAATGTTAATTATTTCAAAGCTCAATATATTTTTGTATTGGGGCTCTTAACAGTCTATATCGCTCGGTAAACAGTCAGGTTCCTTTGGAATTCACATTTTTAGGTGAGCTGTTTCACAACTGAGTTTTCATCATCACCCAAGTTGCATTATTAATGTGAATCTGATAGAAAAGTAAGATCGATCATGCGCCCTTTCCAAACCACTTTTTGATGCTCTAGGCATGATAGTATCCTCCAGTGTATTTTTCTCCAAGAGTACATATGTGCCCTCTTAACTGGTTCCAGAGTGCTCACTAGGTCATTCCCTCCCTGAAACTCAGCGCCATTCACAGTCACTAGTGTAATACATTGGATATGCCTATGACATCAATTCCATCTCTTTATTTGCACCGTATCGCGGATAGGAAATCCAGGCAACCGGTATTTGATCGAATTCGAATAACAAAAAAACCGCTCGGATAAGTCAGGTTTATAATGGCCAATGGTCAAAATAACGAATTGCCCTGATGTTCTATTTTGGATCGATTTTTTTTACATAGATATATGGAACTCCAAAATAGAGTAAGCCTAGAATATTGAGCCCAATAGATCCATATTAAAGATCAATCCTTATGGTTCTTTTTGTATTTTACCGGATCATCTTCAGCATCTTCGAGAAGAAGAAAGCGTACGGCGTTGTTATAAAAGATATCTCGCTTTTGTTCATCCGTTAGAAAGGGTGCTTGTTCAATCGCTTCAACGGCTGCGCCGATTTTTTCCGGCCAAACCATTTGGTCAGAACCAAACATCAACCGCTTACCAAGGCCGGCGCGCATAAAGGCCTTCAGGTAGTCATAGAAAGCGGTGCGGGGAATTACCCACGTTATAGTAGATACATCCACATAGAGCTGAGGATACTGGTACATCATGGCGATCATTTCATCGCGATACGGATAACCTGCGTTTTCGACAAAAAGCCGCAGTTTAGGATGGCTGGTAAGTACCTCCTCCAGCAATAAAGGGTCACCGGC
Organism: Lewinellaceae bacterium; assembly: GCA_024639065.1. Lineage (GTDB taxonomy): Bacteria > Bacteroidota > Bacteroidia > Chitinophagales > Saprospiraceae > JAHEJC01. The sequence continues at coordinate 5,632 of JAHEJC010000100.1, forward strand.
AGCAGACCTGAAGTGCGGCATGTAAGGCCCAATTCCCAAAGTGTGGATGAGCACCGGGAGCCTGAGTTCTTCAGCCAGTTTGAAATAGGGTATTAGTGAAGGATCATTTGGAGGTACACCGTTGAGTTGTGTTCCGATTTCGCCCATAGCTTTAAAACGTCCCGACATATACTCAGGTTTAAGTTTGGCCAACTCCGCGCTTCCGGCTTTAAGAATGAAAGGTGATGCGATAAAGCGCCCCGGAGCTTCCTTGGTCCAATCCTGGACGGCTGCCCAATCCGTACCACTAAGAAAACCCTTGATAATGTTATAACGGTCCATGGCTGCTAACGTTTTCTGCATCAACTCGACGGAATTGACTGTTGCCTGACCATCACCTTTACATGGCTCAGGACGACAGAGCGCAGGAGTCCCGGCAGGTACCTCATGAGGAAGTCCAGTGTGCATGTGCATATCAATAATGGGAGGCCGTGCTTGAACTTCAAGATCTTCCTGGGAATAAGCGTTCAAGCCTGTAAAAATGATAAAGAAAAAAGTTAGTAGATTTTTCATAATAATTATATTTTATAATTTATCCAGTGTTAATAATGACTGGATATCGTTCGAGTTGGTACCACCGTTGAGTTCGCTGGCATGGGCGATAGCCATTGTCGACAGAAGTTCAATTGTTTAACATTTTTATGATTGAAGAGATACATTGCTCTGGTTGATCAAACCATGGACAATGTCCGGCATTTTCAATAACTTCAAAAGAAAAATTTTCTATTGCCCTGGCTTTATGAATTCCTGTGTCGGGGCTTTCAAAAGCATCTTTATTTCCCCAGATAAAACCAACTGGAACTTTTAATTTATCTAGTTGATCGCCTAGATATAATTCCTTTCTCCAACCGCTGATCGTCAAAACTTTTTCCAGTAGCGTACTAAAAGCAATCAATGATCCTGGAAGAAGCTGATTATAGTAACAATGTTCAAGATAATCTTCTGATACTTTATCAATGTCGAACACAAGAATCTGTTTATGTATATTTTTCACTCCCGAAATTTTTGGTTTAGCAATAGTTTTCATTAAGCACCTATTAATTCCTCGAATTCCCAAAACTCTAAGCATAGGAGGAATCCATAAATTAATCCCAGCTGGAGCTCCTATCAATAAAAGTTTTTCAACTCTTTCTGGTTTTTCGAGAGCGAAACACATGGTAAAATAACCTCCCATAGAATTACCCATAAATTTGGCCTTTGTTAATCCGATAGCATCTATAAAAGATTCCAGAAATTCTACTGCGCTGTTTCTATAATCAACTCCACGATAATCTATAGGATCAGTTAATCCGTGCCCAGGACGATCAACTACATATAAGTTAAAATGATCCGCTAGAGATTTAAGAATATTAATCCATTCGCTTGAATGACTCAAACCTCCATGCACAATAATCAGTGGATCACCATTCCCTATTTGGAGGTAATGTACTTTTTTTACGGGACCGTTTGTGGTGACAAACTTTGATTGAGGTTCGATTCCTGCTTTTTTAAAAAGTCTTGCTCTTGTTTCCTGATACCTTGCAACTACATCCATAATGCTAAATTTTATCATTAATAATTTCCGCCAACAAACCGTTAAAACCCAGCTGCAACCTCTTGTAAAACCAGTATCAATACAGCAAGAAATTCGACCCTTTGATGGGTTCTAGAGTCACAAAAAATACGGTTCCACCAGATCGGGTTATTAATACCTGCTCCCTGAGCTCCCGCAAAAAGCAGAAAAGAGCATCACACCAAACTGCGATCCGGCCATGTCGAAAGTATTCTCGATCATATGAGATGGTGACCATCCATCACCCTTCCTTTTTTCCCCCCCGACTTCACTGATCTTAGATGCTTTTGGAGTAATCATCTTTGATTCAATAAATAGATAAAAACAATAATTCAAAAGTACAATAGTGGAATGCTGTAACGCATCGGTGAGATTACCCATTTTTCACTTCATGAAAATTGGGTGGCCTTTGGAAGAAAAAATATGAAAGAGAAAGACCGGAAAAATGGATGATGATAGGGATTGCTACCTGGGTTTCACAAAAGTTCGATATCCAGTATTTTATTCTTGAAAACGAAAGCGGTCGCCTCAACCCTTGACGATACACCCAACTTATTGAAAATATTACTCACATGACGGTCTACAGTGCGCTCACTGATAAACAATTCGCCTGCAGCGATTTTATTGGTTTTTCCAGATACTACCAGATGCAGTACCTGGAGTTCGCGAAGGGTCAGACCGTAGGTTTCATAATGCCGTTTCTTGTTCAACAGCTGGGTGATCCTTTCCAGATCAGGTATCGCCTTCAGTTGTTCAAAAACCCATTTGGCAGCCACTAACTCCATATCTGAATTATCTTTATCCTTCAATTTTCGATAAACAAGCCCTTTCAGTTCTCTGGTTAGTGCTGATTCATAAGGCAGATGTAGTGTGTTCCAACCTTTCAAGGCTTTTTGCAAATGGTCCAAGGCAAGTTGAATACTCCCTTCTGCAAGAAAAACAGCTCCCTGGCAGTAAGAGGACATTGCGAATAGATAGGGTGCATCAAATTCTTTGGCAATATCACCTAACTCTTTGGTAGCTTCAAAGGCTTCTTCGGTTTTCTTCACAGCTATCATGATTCTCACGACCTCAGGGAGAAGTTCCGCCCGTCTTTTTTTATCTTTTATCTCCCGTAAAGTATTTCTTATAGAAGTTTCCGCTGCATCATCTTGCCCCTGTGCCAATCGAAGTACTGCTAGACCAGGCTGCGGATTTCTGCCCCATTTTGCAGCTTCTCGATAGCAGTCTTCCGCTTCTTCAAAATCTCCCAGTAAGCGGAGCAATTCGGCTTTGCGGTAATATGCTTCTCCAGCTGCCGGTTCACCAGGCGGTCGTGTCAGTAGCTCACAGGCATGTTTGGTTTTCTCGAGGGCGCTATACCATGCACCGTGAAATTGGATGATCTCGGCCCTGCGCACCAGACACTGCCCTCTGAAGGGAACGATGTCCGGCTGTGCATCACACCACCGGGTCAATGCTGATGTCCACTCCTGAGCTCTTCTCAGATCCCAGACCTTACGACAGGTTTCGATGGCTGCACAATAGACGATCCCGGTTACGACAGGAAATACTTCTTCAGTTTCTACGGTGATCATCGTGTCATCGAGTAGTTGTATTCCTTTGGCCACATCTCCTAGTTGGATCATTGCCTGTCCGTGTCCTAGCCGTCCAAGTGCGACCAGATCACCATCGCCAAATTGTTCTCCGATTGTTTCTGACTGCTTAAATAGTTCTTGCGCCTTGTTAGCATGACCCGCCGAGAGCGCTCCCAATGCCTCAGGAATTAGGAACAATGCTTCCTCTGCACAGACCGGTCCTTGATTATCGCCAATAAGTCTTTTCCCTCTGGCCATCCATCCACTGCTCCTTGCTCTTTCTCCTACATTCATGAACATCAGTCCCAGCCAAAAAGCACAACGCACAGCCTGTTTCGTTTTCTCCTGGTCCAAATAAGCCTGATGGGCTCTTTCCAGAATCTGAAAACTTTCAGCATCCCTACCCGTTAAATAAGCAGCCAGGGCATGTGTTTCCAGTTCTTTGGGTTCCAGCGCATGTTCTTGGCTGGCTTGCAAAAGCTGTACATATGTCTTAGTCCATTTTTTAATTCTTTGCATCCCTGCTTAATTAACAGTTAATATCCAGAACGAATAAGTACTGAATCAAAGATCTATATGGTTTGTCAAGCGTCACGAAGTCAGATTCGTTTTTTCAGTTTTTGCTATGTTCTTTCAAATATTCATGATCTTCAAATTTACTTTTTTCTGATGGTGACGCCTCTGTTTTTGGATAAAAAATGGCTTCCCGCAATAAATTCAGGACTGGCATTTTTGTCATTTAAGCGTTGGGCCTCCAGGATTAACAATTCATCTGCTATATACAATGTTGGGAGTTCGATTAATTGATTAGCTTCGCACTTTTGTCAGCAACCGCTTAAATCACCTGATCCTGATCCTGAATGCTCCGCTATTTGAAATATTCATTTGCAGCGTTCAGTAAAAGATTAAAAACGTTTTCAATGCTATTCGGACCTCCTATTCTTCATTCACCGATGAATGGAAAGCCACACGATGTTAACAGCATTAATTACCAGCAATAAATAAAGCATTATCCATTAAGATATTTCCTTCTTCCCAAAATCCTCTAAACAATGGGTTATCCACCAGGTATATAATAGAACCTCTTCCTTTGGATCTGATACCAAATATCAAGGACTCAGATAGCCTCCTTTTCACGTTACTCCCAACAAAACCATAAGTAAGCGGATCTTTTGATAAGCTGCCTGCGTTCCAACCTGCTTCCATTTTCTGGTAAGTAGTAGATCCAGTTTTCAGGCTGAAATAGGGCTGTGTTAATCCATAGGTAAGCGGATGGGTTTCATCTAAATCAGTTTGAATCAAAGCGCCAGGCAATTGGTCCGTGATCGAATGACGGTTGCGTTGATTATAAGGAATATCGATTATATCTCCTTCTTCCAACTCCTCCACAGATTCAAGTTCATACCCATCCCAACCCTTCAAACTGCGGATTGCTCGACTCATGGCTATCAGTTTACCTCCTTGTCTTACCCATTTATCCAAGGTCTCTCTTTCATTATCACTGAATCGGTAGGATCCTTCGGGTATGATCAATACGTTGTAATTATTTAAATCGATTCGAGACAAACTACTTTTCTCAACCAAAGCAACCGGATAATCCAAGCGTTGTTCCAGATAATGCCATACTTGCCCTGCGGCATTGGAAGATACTTCATCTCCTACCAATGACAACACTTTGGGTTGGACTAACAATCGCATCTTTCGTGATCCAAAATCCGGACCACTATCCATCCAGCTATTCATAATACTTTCTATGCGAATACTGGATTCATATTTTTTCAATACTTCAAAGAGCTTAGCTTGGTTTCTACGGTTATCTCCTCTTAAGACCAGAAGGCTGCCTCTGGGATAAGTAGTGTTTTCTATGCTGAAAGGTTCAGATGCTGCCCGCACACTGATACATTGGTCTAACAATTGGCTGAGAACATAGCTGCACTGTTTGTCACCCCAAGGCAAAATATAGGCATAAGCACCTGGCCTAACTATGGAACCGGAGTAGGTTGACTCTTTAATAAATGTAGTTTCTAAAACCTCTTTTAGTCCGTAAGCATTAAGACCATATCCTAATGCAACGGACCATGCAGTAATATCGTAGGTCAATGAATCTACCAAATCCGGAGCAGGCTCCATTAATATTTGAGTAAAGAGTCCATAGGGTTGATTAAGATTGATGATCAAGTCTCCAGCGGCTAGTTGAAAGGTTTTGTTGGTGCCACTATTCAGATGAAAGCCATCAAGTCTTTTTGAGTCACTGGCAAAAGCGTATTGAATATGGTTCTTATCCAGGAGCTCGGAAAAACTTTTTAGTTTCCCAGGGTGGCTAGCAGACAACACATATGCATTGTATTTCCCTGGTGTATTATTCTTTGAGTTTTCATAAAATGTTTCAAAATTACGGATGAGCGCCTCGGCATTTTTTGATCCTACTTCAATGGTAGACAAAGCAGTCGTGACATGATGCGCCACCCGATCATGTAAGGTTAAGGTATCTCCTGTTGGCAGTAGTATACCACGGCTAGCCCTTCCGCCACCACCTTGTTCATAGGTCATACCAATGGCTCCGTGAAATATTGGATAGGTATCTCCATAGCCAGGATACAATAAATCAAATACTTCCCGGGTATAAAACAGCCATCCGTTTTTTTCAAAATGCCTGGCATGATTCTCTCCGATGGTTTCTTGAAAAGATATTTGCCAATCCGTGAGGAATGCATGATAAGGTTGAGCTGCAGGTGCAAAATAGTATGGTGAGGTAAAGCCCATTTCATGAAAATCAACATGGATATGTGGTAGCCATTCCAGGTACTTATCCATTCGTTGTTGGCTTTCAATTTGAGTCTGCCAAGCCCAATCCCGATTTAAGTCAAAATAATAATGATTGGTACGTCCACCAGGCCAAGGCTCCTGATGCTCTATAGACTGTCCATCAATATTTAATCGCCTATTAGCGACCCGTCTGTTCCAATGGGTGTACCGGGAATAACCATCCGGATTAATACAAGGGTCCAGTATAACAATAGAATTCTCAAGCCATCCCATGGCGGTTGGATTTGTAACCAACTGATGTAAAACCGGCATGGAACTTTCACTACCTGCGGCCTCATTACCGTGCACACTAAAACTCAACCAAACAATCGCTATGTTATCCATTTCTTTAGTCCCAGCCAACCCGGCACGTCCCAAGTTGCTCTGCCGGATAGCTTCAAGTTTTGCCAAGTTCTCAGGAGAACTTACATAGGCTAATAAGAGAGGTCGCTGCTCGTGCGTACGGCCATATTCTATCAATTGAACTTGCGGACTTTGCTCAGCTACATATTGATAATAATCAACCAACAAATGATGTGGAGTAAACTGGTCACCAATCTGATGGGATAAAAACTGATCAGGGCTTTGAATGGACTGGCTATAAATAACTATATAACATAAGCTAAAAACGAATGAGAGCAAGATAGGCATTGCTAATTTTGGATTAGATAATTATGTAATCCTCTAATATAATTAATCAGCCTGTGCCAATGTCAACTTACTCAAGTATTTAATTATTTAGAAAACTTCTTTACAAATCCGACGAATGGTTTTACTATCTCCCATGGTATAATAATGTAAGCAAGGTACACCTGCTGCTTTGAGTTCTTTAGATTGGTGAATGCACCACTCAATGCCAACTTCTTTGACTGCTTTCGAGGTGTTAGCCTTTTTAAGTTCCTTCATGAGATCCTCCGGAAAGTTCACATGAAATATTCTGGGGATTGAATTGACTTGGTACGCTCGCGTCACTGGTTTTAATCCGGGCACAATCGGTACCTTGATCCCGGCCTTGTCACACAATTCCTGATATTTAAAGAAGTGTGCATTTTCAAAAAACATTTGGGTAACAACAAAATCCGCACCAGCATCCACTTTCGCTTTTACATAACTTAAGTCTTCAGAATAATTTGGTGCTTCAAAATGCTTTTCAGGATATCCGGCAATGCCTATGCAAAAGTCTGTCTGAAGTCCATCGGTAATATTCGGATCCAAGTATTTGCCTTCATTCATATTTTGGATCTGCTTTACCAAATCCAGTGCATAATGATGACCGCCTTCTTCCGGAATAAATTTACCATCAAACTTCCTGGCGTCCCCTCGAATTGCCAATACATTATTGATATTAAGAAAATTCAAATCGATCAGTGCATTCTCAGTATCTTCTTTGGTAAAGCCACCACAAATAAGATGCGGAACTGCATCTATTCCATAACGATGCATTAGTGCAGCACAGATACCTACCGTACCTGGACGTTTGCGGATAGCCACCTTTTCATAGTATCCACTATCTTTCACCTGATAAATAAATTCTTCTCGATGATAAGTCACATCGATAAACGGAGGCTTAAACTCCATCAAAGGATCAAGTATATCAAATATGGCTTGCATGCTACCTCCTTTGAGTGGCGGTAATATTTCAAAAGAGATTAAAGTCTCTCCATGTGCTTTTTCGAAATAGTCAGTTACTTTCATAAAATTAAAATCGGCTGTAAAAGTATTAACTTATATGGATATCCAATTAACAAGCTTCTAAATAATTTCTGAAGACTAATAAAACGCTTCTATCCTCACAAGATGATTTCAATATATAACCTGGTTGGTTAGGAATGTTCTAAAGACCATCTTATAGAGTAGGCATGCATTCATCCTGTGCAAAGCATTTAACCAAGATACAATCGCACTATGGAAACAGACTATTTAGTAATACTCGGACTGGTCATTCATGACAGTAAGTTATCAACTGTTTTATCCAATGATCAATAACCCTGGACAGTAGTCTTGGAATAAGGTTTAAAGTTTCACGGAATTCAACTGGATCATTTTAATGGCTAGTAATCATTTTGCCATGTTACATCTGAAAAAGCAAGCAACTCATTCGTATTAATCCAATGCCTGGACATGATTAAAATTCTTGAAATAAAATAAATTTTTCTTATTAAAGTTTAATAGTCTGATAGCTTGAAGTAACCTGAAAAAACTCAAGTAATTTTCCAGTTAAGTTCCAAGAAAGAACCAAGGAAAAACTTAGTTGACCTCTTGGTGAAACCGTTAATAATTTCAATTGCTTTTAAAAAGATAAAAAGCATACTTGAATTAACTAAAAAATAAATATCTTTGTGTTACCTTTACATATTATAATTAGTATATATCTATAAATTATATTAAATAATCCAAAGGTTAGACTTTTTTAATAACTAAAATTCAATTAGCATGAGCAAATTCGAAGAATGCATCAGCCTCTACGAAACACAGATGAAAGAAAAAATGGGTGTCAAAAGACCCGATACAGATTTACTTAGAAAGGTAGCCAAAGCTTGCGGACCTTCTCTCTATAAAAAGGATGCTTCCACTGTATCCAGTGGAGACAAAGAAGAACTTGCTAGAGTAAAGAAAAATTTCATCGCTAAGAAGCTTGGTGTTACTGACGAAGCCAAACAAGATAAGGCGGTAGCAGCAGCTATTGAGCGGATTGGTAAAAGTAATCGTAATAAATACAGAGCGATCTTTTACTACTTCTTAACAAAAGAATTGAAAAAGAGCAGTGTGTTCGCTTAGTACATTTCAATTCAAAAAAACAAAGAAGCTGTCTTCCGAAAGGTGGACAGCTTTTTTCTTTTGATAGTTATTATACACCTCAAGGTCTCTTCACAAATTATCTGGATTTAATAAGCAGTCAACTACTCTTGGATTTATGGTCATATGTTAATGGACGATCCTAACGAATGAGCATTAGACTTAAGGAGGATGATTAGTAAAACCGTCAAAGTGAATTTATAGTTAGCTATTTATCTTTTTTCTTAAAGTCACCATTCTTAACTGCTTTGATAAACTTTGCCCAGGAGATGGGATTAAAGATAGGCATAGGCCGCATTTGACCAGACGAATAATTTTGAATCGCCTGATTATTAAAATAGATCTGTGCAGTTTCTCTTCCAGACCTTGGCAAGTTTTCCATGAGATCTTGCATGGTGTAGGGTTCCAAATTTGCCAGTGCCCTTTCTTGCAACTCATCCGTGACTTCCATCGCTAGAAACTCAACCCGAAAATTTTCACGACTGGGCCAAGGCCTCACTTCTACTGTAGGTAAATTAAGTATATCTTTTTCCAATACTTGTCCGATGGTTAGCCAGTCACCTTCAATGGTATCCGGTACCAGATACTCCACCGTCTTAAAACCAAGTGCACTAAAAACTAAGAGCTCTCCTTTACGCACAACGATCGAGAAAAACCCATTATCATTAGAATACGTACCCCGGGTAGTATTCAATACGGCAATGTTTGCAAACGGTACCGGCAAAATATCATCTTCTCCCTGTTGTGTGAAAACAAATCCAGAAACCTGTATAACATCTTTTTTGTCTTGGGCAAAACTCCAAGCGGATAGGCCTATAAGGAAAACGATTATGGAAGAAATTCTTTTCAAGCTGCAAATATTATGTTCCAAGATATTTATAGAAAACAAAGATGTTAAATTGGTTTCACAGAGAACGAGTTCTGAAGCACAAATTCCTTCATCAAGTCATTTTTTAACGTTGATTTAACGCGTACACGTCATCAGATTGAATTAATACAAAGCATATTCAATCACATCCTGCATTTTATCAAAATACTTGAATTCCAGGTTTTCAATGTATGAAGGTTCGATTTCTTCAACATGCATCTTGTTTTTCTTGCACATGATAATCTCTTTTAGACCAGCTCGTTTTGCTGCGAGTACTTTTTCCTTTATACCGCCTACAGGTAATAATTTCCCTCTTAAGGTAATTTCGCCACTCATGGCCACAAATGGTTTTATTTTCATTTTGGAAAAAGCAGAAGCTAGAGACAATAACATGGTGATCCCAGCAGAAGGTCCATCCTTTGGTATAGCTCCTTCCGGAATATGAATATGAATATCTTGATTCATGAATGCTTCGGGGTCTATTCCTAGTTTGGATGCATGTGATTTCAAAAAACTCAAAGCGGTTGAAGCAGACTCTTTCATCACATCGCCCAAGTTACCGGTAAGCGAAAGTTTTCCTTTCCCTTTGGAGAGACTGGTCTCTATGAATAAAATATCTCCACCTACGCGAGTCCAAGCCAAGCCAATGGCTACACCGGGTGCTTGCTGTTCATTGTAAATGTCATTGGAATATCTCAATGGACCAAGCATTGCCGGGATTGTTTCTTTCTGGATAGTAACCTGGTAAGATTCTTCCATGGCTACTTTCTTAGCAGTAGCCCTCATGACACCAGCAAGTTGTCGGTCTAAGCTTCGGACTCCGGATTCGCGGGTATAGCCCTGAATAATGTGCATGATGATATCATCTTTCAACCGGATTTGTTTAGCCTTCAACCCATGCTCTATTCTTTGTTTCGGAATTAAATGTCTCTTGGCAATTTCGAGTTTCTCTTCAGTGGAATAGCCACTAATCTCTATGAGTTCCATCCGGTCGATCAATGCAGGTTGTATGGTTGATAAACTATTTGCGGTAGCTATGAAAAGCACTTTGGATAAGTCATATTCCAGCTCCAGGTAGTTATCATAAAAGGTGCTATTTTGTTCTGGGTCCAATACTTCCAAAAGCGCAGATGAAGGATCTCCTCTAAAATCTTTACCGATCTTATCAATCTCATCTAAAATAAAAACCGGATTGGATGATTTGGCTTTTTTTATGGATTGAACCACCCGACCCGGCATGGCACCAATATAGGTTTTACGATGTCCTCGGATTTCAGATTCATCATGTAATCCACCCAAAGAAATTCGTACAAAATTGCGATCCAGTGCTCGAGCCACCGATTTGCCTAAAGAGGTTTTTCCAACGCCAGGAGGTCCTACCAAACATAAGATAGGCGCTTTCATATCCCCTTTTAATTTCAAAACTGCTAGGTGTTCCAGAATCCGTTCCTTCACCTTTTCTAAACCAAAATGATCTTCATCTAAAATTTTCTTAACCTTAGCCAAGTCAAAATTATCTTTAGTAAATTTATTCCAGGGCAGATCGAGCAATGTCTCTAAATAATTTAACAGAACTGAATACTCGGCAACCTGAGGATTGATTCTTTTTACTTTATTAATCTCTTTATCAAAAACCTTCTGGACACTGTCAGGCCAATTTTTTAATTTGGCCTTTTCGATCATGGAAGTAACTTCTTCTTGCTGTGGATTTTGACCCAACTCTTCTTGAATCGTTTTCAACTGTTGGTTGAGAAAATAGTCACGTTGTTGTTTTTCAATATCCCCGCGGACTTTATTTTCAATTTTATCTCTGAGTTCCAGCATCTGGAGTTCATCACTCATATGGATAAGAATTTGACTCGATAGTTGTTTCAAGTCATCCTGCTTGAGAAGCTCTTGTTTTTGGTCAATTTTAATACCCAGATTTGAAGCTATAAAGTTTATCAAGAATGTATCACTGGTAATATTCTTAATCATAATAAGCGCTTCTGAAGGAATATGAGGTGAAAGCTCCACTATTTTTTTAGCCTGATCTTTGATGCTTGCTAAGGTTGCTTTAAATTCAAGATCATCAATAGTAATCCCATACTTCCGTAACTCAATTTTGGCCAACATGATCGGGTCCTCAGAAAGCATTTCAAGTAGTGTAAATCGTTTTCGACCCTGCAAAATTGCGGTTTTGCTTCCATCCGGCATTTTGAGTACTTTTACAATTTTAGCTACTGTTCCTACGGTATATAAATCATTTACATTTGGATCCTCCACGTTCATATCGAGCTGAGATAACACGGCAATCATTTTATGATCGGCAAATGCTTTTTGAATAGCTTTGACGGATTTCTTCCGGCCAATATTAATAGGAATCACCACTCCAGGAAATAATACGGTATTCTTAAGGGCTAAAACAGGTAAAACCTCAGGATATCCTTCATCTTCCTCTTCTTCCTCATCTCCTTCGATCGAAATAATGGGAAGCATTTCAGCATCATCTTGAATAGGATCTAAAAAAATATTTTCAAACATTCTAGTAAGG
>JAHEJC010000477.1 GCA_024639065.1 Lewinellaceae bacterium
TATTCTTGGCATCGAGAAATTGGATTCACCATTTAAAATCATTGCTGCCGATATTAACAGCAGTGAAAGTATAACAGCTCTCGACTTAGTAGAATTGAGAAGATTGATTTTAGGTGTGTTTGATGAATTTCCTAATAATAGTAGTTGGAGATTTGTGGACAGATCCTATGTATTTCCAGATCTGGACAATCCTTGGGGATTCCCAGAATCTATAGTGATTCCAAATATGGGTCAAGAAAAGATTGTAGCTGACTTTTATGGTCTGAAAATTGGAGATGTTAACGCCTCAGTTAGATCCCATAGCTTATTTGGTGCTGAAATTCGAAATAGCAGTGCTAAATTGATATTGCAAACTCAAGATCAAAAGGTGATGGCTGGGTCTGAAGTAAAAGTCAATTTCAGTTCGACTAATTTTGACGCAATTAGCGGATATCAATTCACTTTAGGACTAAATGGATTGGAATTGTCTGATATTTCATCTGATGGGATTCAACTATCTAATGACAATTTTGGAATCCATAAAGGGGCTATCACTACAAGCTGGAACACATCTCAAGCAGCTTCCATCGAAGGTAATTTGTTTACGTTGACTTTTGTAGCTACTCAATCAGGTAAATTGAGTGAAATGATGAAAGTCCAATCAACTATTACACACGCTGAAGCGTACTTGAATGATGAAGTGTTAGGTGTGAATCTAGAATTTGTAGATGACCAATCGCAGATAATCGCTGGTGACTATAGATTGCTTCAAAACAGTCCTAATCCATTTAATGAAGAAACCATCATTGGATTCGTTCTACCAGAAGCAAACACCGCTACTATCAAAGTGATGGATGTCGCTGGAAGATTGATCAAACAAATTGATGGAGATTTTAATAAAGGATTTAATCAAATTAGAATTGCTCAAAAAGATCTAGCAGTTGATGGTGTATTATATTATCAATTAAGCAGTGGAGATTTTACCGCAACTAAAAAGATGATTCTTATCAAATAATAAATCTATTTAAGATGCTATTTAAAAGCCGGTGATTCTCTATTTCACCGGCTTTTTTTATACTTTCTTTCATTGGAACCTACCGCAGGTAGGCGAAGTACAACAACCATTTAAGTAGAGAGAACGCCTTGTCTAAAAAGAGACTAGCTCCATTGAAGTAAAGCATCTATTAATTTAACCTGCCTAAGATAAATTCAGGATGTCGTAAATGGACAAGTCTCGGTTTTAAATGCAACCTTATCTCTTTTAGATAATGGAATATCCGATCTATCTTCCGCGGCTTCCAGAGCCTTAAGTGAAGACATTTATTTTGGCGGAGATGCGGATAAATGGAAAGCAGCTGCCAATACCATTAAGGCCAAGATATTAATGATGAAGCGAGATTATGCAGGTGCTTATGCCGCAGCACAAAATGGTATTAATGACGCTGACAGTAATTTGAGACATATTCCTCGAGGGGATGAAGGAGTTACCGAAGGAGATAAAAACTTGTTTTTTGAGATTATTGCCGGTTCCAGAGCTGGTGATATTGGCCCAAGAGATAGTTACATGATGGGTTTATTGGATGCTTCCAATGATAATTACCGAGGGAATAGTAAAACCAATTAGGAAGCCTGTTTTGATTATTATACCATCGATGAAAATATTGCGGTGAATAGTGAAGGGGTTATTAATCAATTTGAGCCTCAAAATATTATCACCTCTCAATAAAATCATTTGATTCTTGCTGAAGCAGGTTCCCGGGCAAATGGATTTGCTTCCGGACTTCAACATATCAATGAATTTCGTAATTGGCTCAATGGAGGAGGTAGCGTCAATGCCAACTTCCAGGATTTAGGAATTCAATATGATGACTATGAAGAAGCTGATTTTGCATCCGGAGGAATGGAAAATTTAGACGGGATTGATATGGTAAGAACCCTGATCAGAGAAATCGTGGAAGAACCATACCTCTCCGGATTTGGGAACTTTATGCCTTTTGATGACGCACGCAGGTTGCGAAAATCAGATGGGGATGTGGCCGTACCTATTCCATTTAATGTAACTTCTGCTTCGCAGCAACCAGAACGTTTCCCTTACCCTGATGATGAATTGAATACCAATTCGAATTCACCTGGATCGGATCCTGGAATATTTGTAAAAACAGAAGTGAATCAATAAAGACGTATTTTTGTTATACTAAGAGCCGACTAGTGTCTAGTTGGCTCTTTTTAATTTTACCGTATGACACCGGAAGAAAAATTATTGATCAAGAATCGTATTATTAAGAAACTTGAGAGGACTAAAAGTAAAATTTTGGATATGGAGGAAATGACGAAGCCTATCAGTCCAGAAAATTCAATCGGCCGTCTATCTCGATTGGACGCCATCAATAACAAAAGTGTCATGGAAGCAGCCCTGCGCACGGCTAGGCAAGAACTGGAGGATTTAGAATATGCACACAAACACATCGAGAAGGAAGCATATGGTGTTTGTTTTAAATGTAAGGCCGAGATTAATTTTAAGCGATTAATGTTAATGCCTGGCTCCAAGCATTGTATTTCGTGTGCAAATAAATTAGGGTAATTGAGACTTAGAGACCAAGAGACAGAGAGACTTATGGGCTAGCTTTCCTATAAGTTCATAGCCAATGAGAAGTCATGTTCCCCTTGAGGTGGAATTAAAGGGGTTGAATGTGCTTTATGAGACGTTGAGATCGCTTCGCTATGACAGGGAGAGACAGAGAGACTAAGAGACTAGAAGAACGCGATTTCCACCTTTTTAACTATAAATTTTTTTAACTCTTTAACTTTCTTTTTCAAGGGGGACTAAGTGGGGTCTTGCCAATACGGCCAATACGCTAAAACGCCAATACGCTATTCCGCCAATACGCCAATACGCTAATACGCTAATACGCCAATACGCTAAAACACCAATACGCTATTCCGCTATACACTAATACACCAAAAAATGCTATGAATTATTTTCGCTTGGTCATTCGAGTCAGTCTTCGCTTATCTTTGCAGCTTTTTACTTCTGTCTTATTCCGGTCAAACATATAAGCAAGCGTAATACTGGCGAATCGCTGTCTAGCTTTAGATTCATCAAGACGTTCAGCCATCTCAAGCATGCCGAACCCAACTTGAACTTCAACTTCTAAATTCCAAAAGTTTACACCACCTAATAAATTAACTCCAATATCTTTATTGTCTAAATTTCCTTCACCATCTAAAATAAAATCCTGGTGAGGATTTACGATCTCCTGATTAAAAACATAAGAACCGTAGAATCCACCTCCGCCATATACATGGAAAAAGTCTCCTGGTGTTTTAAAAATTAAGGGGTTGACAGATAATTTAACACTTTGTAGATTTATTTCCATTGGATCGGCTGCGGCTTCATTCTGATACCATTCAATAGCACCGGTTTGTTGATAACTAATCGTTGCATTTCCTCTAACATACAATCCTCTCCACATCTCTGCTTTAATACCAGCTTCCCATCCTTGGTGATAAACACGTTTCCCATCCGGGAAATTATCGGAGATGGATTGATTCAAGTGAGAAAGCACGTATCCCCCATATAGTCCGAAAAGTCCGTCTTGCGCAGATTGAGAGGTGTAACTATAACTTTGAGCAGAAGCAAAATGGATCATGAATAAAAACAGACTGCCCAATAAGTATTTTTTTACTTTCAAAAAACTCATGTAATGTATATTTGTTTATGATGAAACAATGGTGGACTGGAAAGACGAGATGAATATTCAGGGATTATAGACTATTTAGATCCAAAATCATACCGAAATAGCATATCAATCAATTGACGTAAGTCAAATGAAAATCCCTAAAAAATGGAGGATTATTTAATTTAGTTGTAAGAAGTATTACAGACATAAATAGGTACCTTCAAATAGTTTAATTAGTTGTATTTTAATCCATAAATGTAATATTATGATGTTAAGCGTAGGTGTTTTTGGAAAATCGAAAAAAGTTGCCGAGAAAAGAGCACCTATTCATCCAGGACAGTTAGATTGGATAGACCCAAATGTGCGAAGTCAATTGTTTTTTGAGCAAGGATACGGGTTGCATTTTGGGAAGGATGACCAGGAATTAGCAACACTTACCGGAGGCGTGTTGGAGCGATCTGAACTTTTTAGGAGGTGTGACATCGCATTATTAGCTAAGCCAGTTGTTGAAGACTTTCAAGACATGAAAGAAGGTATGATACATTGGGGTTGGCCTCATTGTGTTCAGCAATCAAATATTGCTCAAATAGCCATCGATAAGAAACTCACACTTATTGCTTGGGAAGCGATGCACCGATGGTCCGAACACGGAGATTGGCAGATGCATATTTTTCAAAAAAATAATGAAATTGCCGGATATGCTGGGGTGCATCATGCTATGAATTTAATGGGTATGGATGGTAATTATGGCCCTGAAAAAAAAGCAGTGGTAATTAGTTTTGGATCAGTAAGCAGAGGGGCTATTTATGCATTAATAGCAAGAGGAGTTCATGATATCACAGTTTACACTCCAAGTGACTATATGATAGGCTCAGATCAAATAAATGGTATCAAGTATCATCAATTTAATAAAACCAAGGACGGGTCTCTTACATCGATTCGATCTGATAAAATTATCACTCCTTTAATTGAGGATCTAAAGCATGCGGATATCATTGTTAATGGAATTCTTCAAGATACGGATGATCCTTACATGTTCATTGAAGAAAATGAGATCAAGCAATTGAAAGCAAGTTGTTTGATTGTAGATATTAGCTGCGATGAGGGTATGGGATTTC
>JAHEJC010000478.1 GCA_024639065.1 Lewinellaceae bacterium
AAATCCCAGGTTATACCAACCGAACAATTTGAGGGTACCTGTTCCATTTCCTCGGAATGTAAAATCACCACCATATTTAGGTGCATCAAATTTTGCTGTTCCATCTGCAGGGATCAGCATTTTCCAAGTTAGTGAATAGGCACCCTCATTTTGTCCACCCAGGTCTAAGTTGGCTTCTACAGGGTCCAATCCCGGAGGTATTACCCCAGACGTTTCAATCCATAAAGCAGAAGTACTTTCATGTCCGAAATCTTGATCAATTCGGATGGATGCTTCCATTGGATTTCTTCCATCGGGTATTACAAAGTATTCAGATTGGCCCGTAATATACCCAGCTTGCTTGTTTTCAAAATTTTCACAAATTAGAGCTTCTTTCGTTTCAGACCCGCATGTACAATCCACATTATCACTGGTGATTCTTTCCTTATAAATAAGCCAATGGAATTGAGTGCCCATTTTAGCTTTAATACAAAAATTCAATTCACATTCACTAGTAGCCATATCATCTTTGGTAAAATAGGTCGTTTCTACACCCTCACTATAGTCAAATCTGATCATTCGATAGGGTGGCATTCGTTCTCTGAGGTAACTCATGACACTCAAGTCCGGATTACCGATCATAGGAGTAACTACTGAAATATACTTGTAATTTGGATCTATTTGGTCGCTAGGGAAATAGAAATCAAGCATAATATACATATTCATCGTATGTACATTGTCATAAATGATTTCTTGGTCTACCCGTATTTCAGCACCGTCATTGGCTGAAAACGACTTGCGTTTAATTTTATCCAGGGGTACCGATTTTTCAATGGTCGAATCTAAAAGCAATAATTCCGCAACTTGTTCATCAAATACAGTAAAGTCGTTCAAGGTTTCTTTTTCACATCCTATCACGCTTACCATCAAAATGCCAACGCTCCATAGGATCAACACCTTTTTCATCGTTTTCATGGCTGTGATTTTAATTTGTTACTAAATAAAATATGTGTTCAAGTCTTTATATAGACTATATTTCAAATAGCTCTGAAGGCCTCTCGTATTGTTTCGATTGATTGGGTGGCGTAGATTTTTAGCGGTTGTGCCTAACGGTTCTCTTAAATGCTATGTACATAAATATTATTTAAATAAAACTGATGTGGATCAATCATATAAATGATTATAATCAAGTGTATAAAGGTTAAGAAGTTAAGCGGTTTCGAAGTATAGCTTGGTGACTATAAAATGATCACATATTTCGCAGGGTTTAGTTTGCCTACAAAAGCACGAAAATTTTATATTGCTGATAACCAATTTGTTATATAAATATGTCATTGTGAGTCTGCCCGCCGCAGCAGGTGAAACGAAGCCATCCGTCCAATCAGCGAAAATGGCAATTTGAAATTAGGAATCATACCTGAGTAACGGATTGCTTCACCGCCCTCCGGACGGTTTGCAATGACCAAAAATTAATGTCATTGGCAGTCTGCCAGCTGCAGCAGGTGAAACGAAGCAATCCGCAGAAATCGAATACAAATAAATGCGCTGGTTACCTAGCATAAGGACTGTTGCATATCCCTATGGTCATTGGCCAATGACAATGAGGTTTGGTTGAATCTAGTGTTTCATCACCAAAAAGGGGATGCGTATATGCCTTTTGACTTCTCTGGTGTGACTATGCACGACCAAGCGCTGTAAAAATCCATGTTCTTCATGGGTCATGACCAGTAAATCACTGCCAAAGTTTTTCACATAATCCAGAATATTTTGATCCACCTTGTTATCATAAAGCTGATAATAGGCAGCCTGGATTGCATTGGAATGTTCGGATAAATAATTTTTAAATTCTTCGATTTTAGTTGATTCTTCTTCAGAAAACTTTGTAGAAATGTGTAAGCATCTTAAAACGACAGAATAGGGTGCTATAATTTTAAGTGCTTTCCAAATCAAGAATGCATCAGATTCCAGTAGTCCACTAGCAAAAAGCACTTCATCCAGTTTTTCGAAATGATAATCCGTAGGTATAAATAAAACGGGGCAATTTGATCGCTCTAAAACCCCGGAAGATATCGTACCTAATATTTTTTCATTCCAACCCACTTGATCGCCTCTGGTTCCCATAATAATCAAAGACACGTTCAGTTCATTAGCTTTGTCAGCTATATTTCTTACCACTTCTCCAATCATCACTTCAGCGCGGACCTGGTGCGTAATTTCCGGATCCGTTTGCAGGTATTCTTTTAAGTTTATCTTGATATAGTCGGCTAATATAGTTTTAGCATTTTCAGATTTTTTCTGAGTGCTGGCTGTATTCAATATTGGAACATCGGATGGATCATAAATGGGGGGAACCACATGAGCTAGATGAAGTACTGTGTCCTTCAAAGCGGAAAACTGAATCGCATATTTAACCGCATTTAAGCTGTTTTCAGAGAAATCAATAGGAATTAAAATTCTTTGCATTTTTGGTTCGATTTATAATTTATACTTGAAGGTTCGAATGTGAAAGGTGCGTTGATTCACCAAGAATAGCAGTCAACTCGTTCTTTTCTACTACTTCTTGTTGGATCAGTCTATTCGCTAATATTCTAAATGCTGATTCATTGGAAACTAATACCTGCATGGCTTTATGATAAGCTTCATCAATGAGCTTCTTAACTTCTGCATCGATCAATTCGGCTGTTGCTTCGCTATAAGGTTTCTGCAAGCGGTTACCGTATTCTCCAGTGCTATCGAAGTAACTTACATTAGCCAATTTTTCACTCAAACCATAATGAGTTACCATCGTATAGGCTAGTTTGGTAGCTTTCTCCAAATCATCCAGGGCTCCACTGGTGACATCTTCGAAGACAAGTTCTTCAGCAGCTCGGCCTCCCAACATGACCGCTAAATTATCCAACATTTTTAGCTTGGATATCAATAACTGGTCCTGTGGAGTAAACCATGCGGCCCCTAAAGATTTACCTCGGGGAATGATAGATACTTTAAATAAATCTTCCGCATGAGGTAAATACCAGCTTACCGTAGCATGTCCTGACTCATGATGGGCTATTATTTCGCGCTCTTTATCTGAAACAATTTTTCCTTTTCGTTCCAAACCGCCGATGATACGATCGATGGCCTGGTTGAAATTTTTTGCTACAACCTTGGTTTTTTGTTCCCTGGCTGCTATTAATGCTGCTTCATTGCAAATGTTGGCAATGTCTGCTCCCGAAAAACCAGGTGTCTGGCTTGCTAGCTGGCTGATATCCAGATCATCCGATAGGGTCAGTTTTCTTAAATGAACTTGAAATATTTCTTCTCGTTCTTGTTTAGTTGGTAATTCTAAGTAAACATGCCGGTCAAATCGACCTGGCCTCAATAGCGCTTTATCTAATATATCTGGTCTATTGGTAGCAGCAAGCACTAATACACCAGCATTTTCATCAAACCCATCCATCTCCGAAAGCAATTGATTCAACGTACTTTCACGTTCGTCATTGGTGTTAAAGGCGATCGATCCACCTCTGGCTTTACCTACTGCATCGATCTCATCAATAAAGATTATACTGGGGGCTTTCTCTTTCGCCTTTTTAAATAAGTCTCGTACCCGGGAAGCACCTACACCTACGAACATTTCCACAAATTCCGATCCGGACATAGAAAGGAATGGTACTTTGGCCTCACCAGCTACTGCTTTTGCTAATAAGGTCTTACCCGTACCAGGAGGACCAATAAGTAAAATGCCCTTAGGAATCTGAGCACCGAGTTGGGTGAATCGGTCCGGGTTTTTTAGGAACTCAACCAACTCCATAATTTCCTGTTTGGCGCTTTCTAAACCCGCCACATCATCAAAGGTAATTTTAGAGATTTGGTTTTCCTCAAATACTTTGTATTTCGATTTTCCAAAATCAAATGGATTTAAGGTACTTCGGCCGCCACCACCGCCACCCATCCTTCTAAACATGAATGACCAGAGCAATATGATGACAATCAAGGGTATGGTCCAAGCCAGTATATTAGATAGCCAATTGGATTTTTCTTTATACTTAATAGGGAGTCCAGTATCAAAATTATTTTCTTTTTGAGCCTCTGACAATCGATTCTCAAAATTTTCTATTGAACCAATGGTAAAATAATAGTGAGGCCCATTTGCACTTTTTAAGGCTTGATGTGGACTCTTTGAAAGTCTGTCTTTTCGAATGTAAACATGGACTTCCTTTTGATCGTAAATTTCTAATCGCTCTACATCATCTTCAGCGTAATAGGTATTTAGAAAGTCATTTTGATCGATTTCTACCGGATTAAATAAACCGGTTACATATAGCTGGTAGCCAAGGATAGCTGCCAAAATTATCCATAGATATTTACTGTAATTCTTAAATGAATATTCAGGCTGGTTATTTTTTGAATTTTGGTTGTCCGAAGCCATATTACAATTGGTTTCAATTCGTAATTAATGGAAATATATCGGCATTTATAGGGAAAAAACATGACGCGTATCATTGCATAGAATGATCGTAGTAAGGATGCTTTTACTGATTTTTCACTTTAGTAGAGCGATCTTTCAATTATATGTTTGGAAATAAATCCTTCCTTTTAAGATTATTGTTGCCATAAACTACTGGGCTTTTATTCAATTTGAGGATTTGTAGATATATTTGTTAATCGAATTTGAATATGCACTTCACTGATTTATATAGCTAAAGTCAAGTAATATGCCAAGAAGTAGATCTAGATTTAAATACGTCGATTACCTATGGGATGAAAAGGATGCCTCTAAACTAAAAGGAAATGAAATTGCTTTGTTTTTGT
>JAHEJC010000101.1 GCA_024639065.1 Lewinellaceae bacterium
TGCCCTTAAAGTCGTAAAATGATAATCGCCACCACCCAGTATGTTTTCAACAGCTTTTCGCGAGGATAAATGGCGTGAAAGAGATTCGTCGTTTATAATGCCGCTTAGATAAAGAACATGTTTAACTTGAGTTTCCTTCATCGCAGCTCGAAAGTTAATCGCACACTTTTTTTCAAGATCTTCGTAATCATTGGATGCTGACATAGAATGAAGTAAGTAATAGGCACCATCAATATCCTTGGGAATTTTTAATAACGAATCATTATCTAAAAAATCAACTTCAATAACCTCGATATGTGGTTGCAAAGCGTTTCCCGGATTAAACCGTTTGATATCTCTGACACAACAGACAACCTGATGACCTTGCTTAATAAGGTTGGGTAAGAGTCGTTTACCAATATATCCAGTAGCACCAGTTAAAAGAATTTTCATATAGCAATTAAGAATTTATCACTGACTAACAATTAAATAGACCTAAGTAGAAGCTTTTGTTGATATTAACTTAACTCATAAAATCAGGTACCTCACTCACTCGTGCATAGGGCAAAGAAGTCAACTTTTCTATTTGATAATAATTATTTAATCCGGATAGACCTACCCCATCCAATGAGGCAATATCAATATGTCCATCTTTATGTATCGCCTCATCTGGTAAAATAATATGTTGGATTTCTCCAATAACCAGCAATGTTCCGTTTAGCTCGATTGGTTGGCAATCCATCAATCGCATCCCAAGTTTTACTCGGCTTTCTTTTACAAAAGGTGCTTTAAAATCAAATAAGTATTCCTCCGTCAATCCGCAATATTCAAATTCAGACTGATTTTTTTCAAACTTAGCTGAAGTGTAGTGTGCTTTTTCAATCATGAATTTATGGACATGATTAATGGTATAATACTGAGTTTCCAATATATTTTCCAGCGTATGCCGGCGTACGTCTTTGGAAGGGCGTGAAATAAATCCTAACAAGGCTGGATTGCTGCCCAAATGGATCACTGAACTGAAAATCGCTACATTAGCTTGTCGGGAATTTGAAATCGTTCCGATAAGATTGGCTGGTTTAATTCCGGAAACCGCATTAACCACATTAAGCCGCTTTATACGGTCTAATTGTAGCAAACTGTCCTTGTTTAAATGCATTTAACCATGTTTATTCTGGATTAGTAAGCTGATTATTGCAATTTCTCCAACGCTTCTATTTCTTTGATTACTTCCTGTGCTTGGGCAGCCTTAAGATCACTTTGAGCGCGGTTGGAAGTCGATAATTCGAAGGCTTCTTTTTGGAGTTTTTCATATTTCTCGTTAAGCAGTTCGATTTTAGATTTCTTTTTAAACAGTTTGAACATGATATGAATTTTTAATTAATTATTTAATACTGGACATACCTCCATCTAGGTGTATGATCTGCCCGGTCATCCAGGAAGACTTATCAGACAACAGAAAGGCAGCCATATCCGCAATATCTTGAGTGGTTCCAATCTTTTTCAAGGGATGTCTATCCGCATTTGCTTTTTTCTTTTCATCACTGCTTAAAAGTTTTTTGGCTAATGGAGTATCGGTTAGAGAAGGAGCAATCGCATTGACCCGAATTGATGGCGCCAACTCAGCAGCCAATGATTTAGTCAATCCCTCTATGGCGCCTTTCGAAGATGCAACTTGGGTATGAAAATTAAAACCTAGTTGAACGGCAACCGTTGAAAATAATACGACCGACGCCCTTTCTGAAGCTTGAAGTTTTGGTAAAATAAACTGAAGAACTTTTACTGCACCAACTACTTGCAACTTATAATCTTCTTCGAATGCAGTGGGCTTAATTCTTGAAAAGGGTTTTAAATTTATACTACCGGGACAATAAACCATTCCATCAAGTACCGCCGGTAGAAAATCTAATCGAATCTCTTCATCCATCACGTTTAATGAAGTATAATTAATATTATGTTTTTGACTTACTTTGGAATGTTGATTGAAAGTTGCAAACACCTGATGACCTGCTTCGGAAAGCGTTTCAGTTAACGTTTCACCAATTCCGGACGAGCCTCCAATAATCAAGAACTTTTTCATAGACAATAAGTATTAAAGACACCTTATGATTTACTCCAAAATGATGTTATCAATAGTCAATTTAAAGGTTTCAGGAACTTTATTTGAGATCAGGAATGCGATCTCCTCTAGTTGTTGGCCATCATAATTAGGCATATTTAAACGTCTACCTCTAAAACCAGGAACCATCTGGGAAAAAGGTATCTCAATTTCCTCCCATTCCCCGGATGTTTTGAACCAATAAATATAACTGTGACGATCTCGATGATTTGTTTTGACCCTGAATTGATACTGCTTGCCATCCCCTTTCAAACGGATTTTTACTTTCTGGTAAGTTTCCACATGTTTTTTTTCAAACCTATGACGAACGGAAGAAAAACCTCCGTTATTTTCCAATGAAACATTGCCTTGAAAAACACCATAGCCAAAGGAATTCGTTGCAAATTGACCAACGGATCGACCACCCATGACTACATCGTTAACCACCCGCCATTGCTTTAAATCCATACCTTTTTTGAAATCAACAAGTATCATGTTATTTAGAAGAATAAAAATTGAAAGATTTAAGTATACCAATATCATATAGGTTTAACAATTAGCCTGTTATTTTGTTTAAACTTTTTAATAATTAATTAAACAATTTTAAATAAATATATTTGCTGCTCCTTTACCAGCATTTAATCAAATTGATTGAAGTTGTGGTAATTAGAAATAATAGAGCTTACTTACTATTCATAGCATTTCTTATGTTTAAGAATTTTTTCGTCAAGGTTATCCAAAAAGGACTTACCAGCAATGTAAGGGCGATGGTGACAATGGTCAGTTGATATTCGAAATCAGTAATGATTTTTGAGAAATAGGCGGTTGAAATAATCACAAATCCCAATTCTCCAATTTGGGCTAGGAGTGCTCCTCCATACAAACTTTTTCTCCAATTTCTGCTAAACCCATAAAGTACAACGGCATTAATGAAATGATTAGAGATATAGACGGCCAATAGTATTAAACTAATAATTTTCCAATTCGTTAGGACAAATTTAATGTCTATAAGCATACCTATGGAAATAAAAAACAAGGCCACAAATATTACTCTAAATGAATTTAAACTGTCATGAAACCACTCCGTTGAACGAGCTGCGTGCACGACCATACCTGCTACAAATGCACCTAATGCTGCGGATAAACCAAAGAAGGCTGTAAATACTGCAAAACCAAAACACACAATCCCAGCAAAAAAAACTTGTAATTCATGATCTTTCTCAAAGGATTTACTGAAGGGAATAGAAAATTCCTTTTTGGTGAGAATCCAGAGCATGATGGCCATTAATAATATCCCTCCAATAATCTGCAAAATAATTTCCGCGCTTGAGGGCATGTTGCCACCGAGATAACTCGTAGTAATGATCATGGGTACAATAAGAATATCCTGCATCAATAGAATACTGATAATATTTTCACCTATTTCTGTTTTGTTTTCTTGGCTATCTTGTAATAATTTAATAATGACCGCTGAACTGCTCAGGCTAATAACAAATCCTAAAATAATAATTCGATTAAATTGCCAATTCAAAAAGAATCCAATCATTCCCACGAGTAATACACTGGCCATAATTTGAGCTATAGTTCCGAAAACAGCAATCTTCCATTTTTTCAGAAAATCAGGTAGGCTTATTTCCATACCGATAAAGAAAAGAATTAGAATTAATCCGAATTCTCCGAGGCCTTCGATGATTTTCTCATCAACAATTATTTGAAACCCATGTTTCCCCAATAAAACGCCCGATAAAATATAAGCAATAACAAAAGGCTGCTTAAAGTATTTCAGTAAGGTGCCCACTAAAGTTACTATAATCCCAATTAAAACAAATAATAATAAGTTGGGATTAAAGGCCGCTATAAAGGTCATATTTATATGTTCATTGATTAAGTTGGTTCTAAGCTATGAATTTTTTGGGTGTGCATGCTGGTCCGATACAAAATTCCAAGCAACTTTTTAATGCGATGTGCGTTTTAAAAATGTTCTTTAGACCTACTGCGGTAAATGAACATTCATTAGAATTGAACGAGCTTCTAAAATGCGACAGGAACTTTTATCAAATTTTAAATAGCTTACGGTAGCGTATCAAAAAAATCAAGTTTCCTTTTAAAAGTAATAACCCATTTATGAAATAGTCAAAAAGTGCTTAGCCGTCATTATTTAATAATCTTATTTTTCAATTACTGGCCAAATACATTTGTATCATCAAAATGGTATCCATATAGGCATGTGCCAAAATCAATACCCAGAGTCTTTTCTTCAATTTGATATAACAAATGCCTAAAGCTAATCCCATAAATCCGGTTTGCACAATACCCATGGGTCCCCAGGAATAATGGGCCAATCCAAAAATGATGGCACTCGTAAGGACTGCAATGGTGTTCCTAATTTTAGGACCAAATCCAAGCATGGAGATACGATTGATTAAAAAAGCCCGATAAATGACCTCTTCTCCAAAAGAAGAAACAATATACACCCCAGCTAAGGTGAGCAAGAGCATGGGTATATTATCCTGTAAATAGGCATATCCGCTCATATTAGCATCTTCAGGGATGCCCGTGATGTTGGCCATGATGATCGAGCCCAAAACAAATCCCATTACTGCCAGGACAAAAACTAATAACGATAGTAAGAAAATTCTAAATCCTTCCTTCCGGGTAACACGTCCGAAGGTCAAGCCAAAGGCACTCCATTTTTCTCCTCGGAAATACATACCCAACCAAACCAATAGGAGCATTATGATATTAGCCACCCATATGACCGCTTGTTTTAGAACCAGGTTGTCTCCGGCAAATGGGAGTAAGACTTTTATCAGGAAAAAGGCGATCAGGAAAACCAAAACAATCTCAGAGAATTGAACCACTCGGTTTGTTTCTAAAAGATGACCGACTTTTGTTTTTCTAGGTTGGTCTAGGTTATCCATTGTATTTTTTTTAAAAGTAAGTTGAGTCAATGAAAAATGTAAACGTAAATTACTTGGTCAATCGCATGACCATCCTGGTCTCGGATACCTGTAAAAATTTTTTGAATCCAGCTTTCTTGAAGGCTTTTACAAATCCTACCCAAGCAAATACGCCAGGCATATTTTCCTTCTTTGGTTGAATAGGATAAGCCTCTACCACAGCAGCACCATGCTTGTAAGCATAATTCACAGCGGCCTTAATTAATTTTGTAGACAATCCTCTTCGCCTAAATTCTTTTTGAATGAAAAGACAAGTGATACTCCATATAGATTTATCCATTTCCGTTACTTTCAATAGTCTGGATGTTTTTAGCCTGATTAGATCCGTTTTCGGAGATACAGAGCACCAGCCCATGGGCACATTATCCTGGAATGCAAGCACTCCCAAAGGGCGGCCTGCCAGCATCAGCTTTTTAAAGGCCTGCTGATTTTTAAACCCTTTATTCTGCTCATATTCTTTATACAGAAGCCGCCAATACATGCACCAACATCCTCCACAAGCTCCTTTATCACCAAACAGTAATTTAAGATCCGTCCAGGATTCCAGCGTTAGGTTTTTGAAGTTTACCATTTATTAAGATATATGAATGTGCATAATTTTCCATTGGCCATTCTCTTTGACTAACACGTTGGTTTCCTTGAGGTAAACCATACTTTCATTCCCTTCACCACCGTATAATCCGCTGGTGTGGTAAGTAACCAATGCTGAAGTTTCGCTCAGTAGGTGAATACGAGGTTGTAATTCCTGGAATAAACTTACTCGGGTTCTACCACTTTGTAATGACCATTCAAATTCTTCTATATCGTCCATTTTGCCATCTATCCGATACGGACTTGATGCGAGAAATATCGTTAAGTTTTCGTGAATATAGAAAAAGTATTGTTTGGGATCGTTCTGATCGAAAGCCTGGTTCCACTGCCTCACTGTTTCGAAAACCTCTTGCTCCGTCAGGTTCATGTACGATACATTTTTTTGTGCAAAAACTGTGCTCATTATTCCAATAATTAAACTAATTAAAATAAAAGTTTTCATTTTCTCTTTTTTTATAAAGAAAGGAAAAGACCAGCATTTATACTTTAGAAATATTGCTCTTTTGATAATGAAGGGGAGACAAGCCAACTATTTTTTTGAAGGCATAAGAAAAGTTTTCTAAACTGTTATAGCCTACTTCAAAAGCCGTTGAAGTAACGGATGATTTTTTTAATATTTGCTTGGCTTTAGCTATTCTTAGGTGCATCAAGTATTTATAAGGTGAGTAACCCGTTTCCTTTTTAAAGACTCTGGAAAAATAAAATGGGCTAGTAAAGCATGAAGCGGCTATTTCTTTTAGGGATAAATTGGAAGAGCTTTGATCATGAATGAATTCTTTAGCCTGGTCTATTTTTAAAATATTCCATGGCATAATTTTTACAACGCTCCTTTTTGGTATCATCGGAATAATCAATTCCTTAAAGAGTAAATCCATAATCAATTGGTCAGCTAGTAATTGTTCATTTAGTGTGCAAGAACTTAAAAATGATCGGATTAAAAATTCAATTTCAGGTGTTCTCCTAAATACATCTACTCGGCTATTTTTCTTTCTAATCCACTTAAAAAAGACATCGAATTCCGAATCACAAAATTGAATAGTCAAGGTTATGTCCTTTTGAAATTCAGGATATTTATAGACCGAAAATTCCGTATTATTGGCTTCAAAAAGGATACTATTTGTATCCAAAATACTGTCAAATTTACCAGCCCTATATCTATAGGCCGATTTTATCGGGAATGATAGGGATGTCCGTGGATTATAGTCTTGAGTCCAATGATCAGAACGATAAATAGCAGATATGAGTGAAGCTTTGAGGCCATTTGATTTATATATAGTATTGCATTCTATCATTACATAGCCAATTCAAAATTCCTTATCGCCTATATTCTATGGGTTAATAACCTTTTGTTAAATCTAATTATTTCGAAAAGCTAACCAAACTGTTTTCTACCATCAGCAAAATTTAAACGACTAGCAATGCCAACAAATAGTGACAACCTCTTTCTTGAGCCTAAATTATTTTTTCCTTTCCGGTGATTATTTATTATTTACCCTCTTTTATTTGATAGACCATTAAGTGTCATCTGGACCAAAATATAACATTTATTTTTTGTAAATTACTAGGTTATTGCCCGGATTGGGATGGCATACTCCTGTCCTTACAAAACAGACCATCATGAAACCGAATCAAGTCATTTCTGGCATGGATATGAAACTGGAGAAGCTTATAGATTCCTATTTCCATGATTCATCACCTATTCATTTGAGAAAATACTATATCTACGGCAATGGGGTATATATTTTTTTAACTATTACCTTATTAATCATATCCCGGTTTATGGCTGCCGAAATATTTGAACAATATTGTCTGGTTGGCTTGGCCTTCTTTATTGTTATGACTTTTGCTTTCCTTTTTGTGAGAAATATCGAGCATATAATCGCGTTCACCAAAATAGGAATGGAACTGATCATTTTCTATTTCATGTATCGAATGGGAGGTATTCTGAGTAGCGGAGGACTCGTTATTGTGGGGATCGCACCGATTCTTTATGCACTTATCTTAAAGAAGTACAAATGGATGGTTTCAATATTCAGTCTATATTTTATATCTGTATGCGTACTTTATTTCCTTGACGATCAGCTTACCGGAAAAGATCTCCTGACGGCCAATCAAAATCTCACTTTCTTCATCATTATACTGCTAGGCATCACCAGCTATATTTTCGCTTTTGCATTGTACGCCCAAAGAATTTATACGAACCTTGAACGTAAAGAAACGCTAAGGCAGAAAGAAATTAACGACGCCAAAACTAGCTTATTCACCAACATCACACATGAATTCCGCACCCCACTCACGATTATATTGGGTTTGGCCGATACACTCAAAACCAACCTAAATGAATTCGTTTCTGATCACGCTCATTCTATTAGCGAAAATGGAAAACATCTACTACAGATGGTAGATCATATGTTGGATTTCAGTAAGATAGAATCGGGAAATTTACAAATAAACAATGTTCAAGGTAATATTATAACCTTCTTACACTATTTGTTTCAATTACATGAATATCATGCCGGAGAGAAAAACATCCAATTTATTTTCGAACCGGAAAGTCAGGCCTATCAGGTCAATTATGATCCAGAGAAACTTACAACCATTATAACCAATTTATTGAGTAATGCAGTCAAGTTTACCCCAAATGGAGGAAAGATAACCATGAAAGTAAAAAGGATTAAGCATGATCTGTGCCTACAGGTTATTGATAATGGCATCGGTATACCGGAGGATAAACAATTAAAAATATTTGATCGGTTCTATCAGGTCGATAGTAGTAATACAAGGCGCACTGGAGGTGCAGGAATAGGCCTGGCACTAACCAAAGAATTGGTTCTCCTACTTAAAGGAACAATTACCGTTGAAAGCAATTCCGGTCAAGGGGCAACCTTTACAGTTACCCTACCGCAATTGTGCAATGTCCAAAATAATCATGATCAAAAAGACCTAACACATAATTACCTTGATCTAGTAGATGAGAAAATAACTGAAAAAATCAATCCAACCCATGAATCCCAACACAAAAAACCCAGGCTGCTTATCGTCGAAGATAACCTTGACATGATAAGCTATTTGAAATCCTGCTATCAGTCGATTTATTCTATAGAAACGAAGACCGATGGTAAAGAAGGAATTGACCAAGCTATAAAGACCATTCCAGATATTATTATCAGTGATATCATGATGCCGCAAATGGATGGTTATACACTTTGTAAGACCCTCAAGACTGACTTTCGAACCAGCCATATACCTATTATTTTGCTCACGGCCAAAGCAGATATGCCATCCCGGATTCAGGGCTTGCATGAAGGAGCTGATGCTTATATTGTCAAACCTTTCAACCAGCAGGAGCTCCTGGTTCGAATGAATAAGTTGCTGGATCTACGTCGAACACTATTTATTCGCTATTCGAAGGGCGACTTTTTAAACAATACTACAGATCCTATTCTGAAAAGAGAAGATACCTTTATGAAAAAAGTAACAGATCATATAGAAGAGCATCTTCACAATAATCAGTATGATGTGCCGTCGCTTTGTACAGGAATGATCATGAGCAAATCACAGCTGTATCGCAAATTTAAAGCACTTACCAATATGTCAGCGGCAAAATATATTCGAAAATTACGCTTGCAAAAGGCCAAACTTCTTCTCGAAACAAGCACAATGAATATCACCGAAGTGAGTGAAAAAGTTGGATTTAAGACACTATCAACTTTTAGTGAATTATTCAAAATTGAATTTGGAAAAACTCCGTCAGAATTTCTAAAAGATATAGAAAGTGAATCACCGATTCGGGTGCATTAGTTTCCAGATAACATCAACTTTTATTGATATAAAAGCCAAATCAAGGATTTGGGAAAAACCAGTAAAATTCTGGGAAATATCAGAAACTCATCCTGCCGAAAAGGAATTAATTTTGATTTCAATAGAGCAAATAGGATTTAGGTGATGGAACGTAAATAAAGTATTAATCACAGTTCAAACATAAATCTTGAGACTCAATAATTTTGAAATTAAATTTATTCATCATGAAAACAAAAATAATATTTCTTGCGGTCATTACTATGCTCTTTTTTTTCACAAACTGTGAAAAAGAAACACTTTGGGATCATTCGGAATCAAATATAAATTTGAGCGAAGATATCCATACATCTGCAATAGGAATTCATAAGTTAGTGCCTATTATTGGCGAAATATACATCGGTGTGGATGCCTATAATGAATTCGGTTTGGGTACAAGAGGAAAAATCCAAGGAAAATTCTCGCATCTAGGAAAACTAAATGAAACTAGTTCTTGGGAAAATGAAAGTTATGATCTTGATCCGTTTCCAATCATTGAATATGTGAACTCAATTTCCTTTTCCGCAGCCAATGGAGATTTGCTGAGTGGTACTTTTTATGGCACCCTGGATTTAATAAGTGGTAAGAGCAATGGTACAATGGTTTTTGAAGAAGGTACCGGTAGATTTACTCAGGTATCGGGTGCAATTTATGGAGAAGGATTTGCCGACTTTGATCCGGGTTCAGGACTTCTTACCGGCTTATCCTTGAAAGGAGCTGGTGAGATTTCATATAAGCACTAGCGGGCTGAAGCCATATAGTGAGTAGAAGGCACACGCAACCATATAATCCTTGCAATTTGTTACTAAAGATTTACTCAGATATCTTTTCATTTGATCAATTTATTTAATATTCCTGTGATTTGAATTTTTTCACTTAATTCCAGCTTGCTGGTGAATTTCGTAAATATCGCTGTAATTTTTGGTTTAATTGATTGGAGTTCCTTTGCGCCTGTTTTGGTTATTTTGATTCTTTTGGCTCTTCTATCTTCTTCATCGGCATACTCTTCAATTAGAGTATGCTTCAACAATCGTTTAATAATTTCAATTCCTGTTGGAGCTTCAAGATTATGTAAGTGTATTATCTCCATTTTCCTAAAACTGTTCTGATTGTCTAAGTGCAATAAAAAGCTATACTCATCAATTGAGGAAACCTTAGACTTTGATAGAATTTCTTTGGTCTGCTTCTTTAATTCTTTGTTTAGATACATAAGCCTAAATGCAATCAATAAGTTATCATGTTTATTTACTTCCTTATTATTCTTTGGGAGGAATATCTTGTTGTTCATCCATATAATAAAATCATTCAGATTGATTGAAGCTGATTGTTCGTGAAATTCTTCTAACAATTCAATTAATTTTTTAAGCAGATTATAGTTCATCGCATTCATTTTACAATTTATTTGAACAAATTAATAAATATTACAGTGTATTTGAAATAATTGTCGTAAATTTGATTCGAAAACATAATTAATAACCTATATTACAATGTCTATGAACAATCCAACCTACACTTTCGTCTCAATCTCAACTCCAAAACCTGGTAAAATGGATGAATTAATCCGTATCTCTAAAGTACCAAGTGAAAAAATGGATGAAAAAGTTGATGGCCTAATTGCTCGTCAAGTAAGTGTTGACAGAGAAAGAAATACAGTTGTTGTTTGGGCTACCTTTGACACCAAGGAAACCTTATACAATTTTTTAAATACCGAGCAAGGTAAAGAAGACCATGGTGAGAATGAAGATATGAAAAGCATTATAAACACATTTTCTATGTACGACCTTGAACCAATTAATGGAAGGCTTTTTCCTAAACAGTAATCAGGTTCAAAAAGGACCAATTCTTTTTCTATAAAACATCGGGGGATTGACCCAGACAGTCTTTGCGCATCTAGTAGCAATGACTTTAGATCATACAAAGTCCAGCGGGCATGATCTGGCTTGAAACACCTTTATAATTTGGGGTTATTGTTTATATTGAGTGGCTTATAGCCAGCCTTATGAAAAACTTTATTTATCACTTATTGCTACTATTGCTTGGCTGTACTTCTGACCAGACAGATCCAGAGATCAAGCGTTGTGAGCAACAAGCCCAAAACGTCACCATCATGCGCGATGATTTTGGGGTGCCACCTATTTATGGCAAAACGGATGCTGAGGCCATCTTCGGAATGCTATATGCACAGTGTGAGGATGATTTTCCCCGAGTTGAAAGAAACTATATTTGGGCGATAGGCAGGTTGGCAGAAATCCAAGGTGAAGAAAGTATTTACAGTGATTTAAGGGCCCGTATGTTTATGACTAAAGAAGAAGCAATAGCCTATTATGAGCATAGTCCTGATTGGCTTAAAAAATAATGTGAGGCCTTTGCAGATGGCATAAATTATTATCTCCATACCCATCCGGAAGTTAAACCTAAATTGCTGACCAAATTTGAACCTTGGATGCCGATGTATTTCAGAGAAGGTTCTATCGGTGGGGATATTGAAAGAATATCGACCAGACGAATTAGAGCCTTTTATGAAGAAGAACTGCTATCTGTAAATGAATTCGGTAACAGCCTTACGCAACCCTATCTTGAAGAGGAACCATTAAGATCAAATGGAATAGCCATTGCCGGCACCCATACCCGATCAGGCAAGGCCATGCTATTGATTAATCCTCAAACTCCTTTTATTTTAGGGGTGAAATTCATGTCCTCAGTGAAGAAGGATTAAATGCTTATGGAGCTGTAACCTGGGGGCAATTTGTTATTTACCAGGGCTTCAAATGAAAAAACGGGCTGGATGCATACGACCAATTATACAGATGTCATCGATGAATTTGTAGAAGATGTCCAACTTGATGGAGAGACAAAAACATATACGTGAGGTGATACCCAGAAACCGATCGAAGAATATGAAGTAACACTTAAATACAAAAAGGAAGATGGTTCAATAGACGAAATAAAGTTTCCTTTCTATAGAACCCATCACGGTCCAATCACCCAGGCCATTTATGGACATTGGGTGGCTACTGCCCTCATGTGGAGTCCTGCGAAAGCGCTCGAACAATCCTTTACTCGCACCAAGCAAGATGGAGGGATTTCACGATATGATGGGCATCCTTACTAATTCTTCTAATAATACGGTTTATGCAGATGCTGATGGAAACATTGCCTATTATCATGGAAACTTTATTCCGAAAAGGGACCCTGCATTTGATTATTCCCGGCCAGCAGATGGTAGTGATCCGGCCACCGATTGGCAGGTGATATTGATTTGCAATATGATGATGCGAAACCCAGTATTCCTATAGGTATAGCACCGGAAGATGGGACACTTTGGCTTCTTACGGTTCCAGGGCTCGGGAAGGTACTAAAAAACTCTACGGTTTTTCTGGTAATAGTTTTGTAGCGGTGGTAGAATTTGGAGATAACGTAAAGGCAAAAAGTCTATTGGCTGGTGGGCAATCCAATGATCCGAACTCACCTCACTTCAATGATCAAGCCCAGTGATATGCCAATGTACAATTTAAGGAGGTGCCTTACTATAAGGAGGAGGTAGAGAAAACGGCAGAGCGGATTTATAAAACCGGAGAGTAGACAAAGAGTGCGGCAATGAACTCAATGAAGTAAAAGTCTTGATGCATAAACTTATTAATAAAAATAGATAAGCTTGTCTTTGGGGTTATCATCTCCACCATTGGATTTTCCTGGGATGTCTATTAAATATTGTAGAATTGATCTCCTGGGTATCAGGCACCCCTAAATCAGTGAATCGCAATCATCAATGAATTTCGGGATAGAGGTAATTTTTTAATAGTTATCCGTTAAAGTAGCGGAAATGGGTATTTGGGATTGATATTTTAAAAATGGTTGGATCAAAACCAAATGATTTAGTAGTTTTTAACTGCAGATACTACTACAAATATATTTAAGATAGGTTATAAGTTATTTGAGAATCTAGGCGATTTATGCAGCATTTTAATATCTTAGGTGTTAATCGTTGATAACTAATTTCAAAATTTCATTTAATATAAAATTGTCCTACCAATGAAAAATAAGCCAAATCGAAGAAATTTTCTTAAAAAGAGTATCGCTGCCGGAGCTTTAAGCATGAGTTTACCCTATTATATACCATCTAAAGTGTTAGCAAGTCCTGGCAGAAGAGTAGGAGCAAATGATAAAGTTATATTAGGTGGCATAGGAACTGGTAGCCGTTTTAGGGGAGGGCTTGCCAGAAGCTTTACTAATCTCGATGGTGTCGAATTCGCCGCGGTTGCAGATGTTGATCTTAAAAGGGCGCAAGATGGGCAGCAATTAGCCGGCGGACCTAATATAGATGCTTATCAAGATTACAGGTACATACTGGATAGGCAGGATATAGACGCAGTAGTAATTGCCAGTCCCGATCATTGGCATGCACAGCATAGTATTGAGGCAGCAATGGCGGGAAAGGACATATATTGCGAAAAAGCATTGACCTTGACTGTAGAGGAAGGTCGCGCTATGGTAGATGCTACAAGGAGGTTCAGGAGGGTCTTGCAGACTGGATCACAGCAAAGATCCTGGCCGGGTAGACCAAATGAGGGACCAGCAAATGACTTCCCATTCTATAGGGCCGTCATGTTGATCCGTAATGGATATCTGGGTAAGATAAATCGAGTAGTTGGTGTAAATTATGCCGGTGCTTGGGAAAATGCCTTACCTGGACAGCCAGTTCCTGAAGGGGTGGATTGGGACATGTGGTTAGGACCTGTTCAGCCACATCCATATAATGAAAATCTAAAGCCAGGAAGAGCAAATCCTGGTTGGTTGTCAATCAAAGATTTTTGTGGTGGAGAAATTTGTGGATGGGGCGCACATGGGCTGGACCAAATTCAATGGGCGTTGGATGCTGATGAAAGTGGCCCAGAGGAAGTTTGGGTAGAAGGGATCCCTTACAAACCATGGGTTGCCAATTCTGAATCTGGTTATGGTCGTTTTTTTGGAGCAAAAGAAACCATTATCCATTATACTTATCCTGGAAATATTCATGTTGAGCTTTCCGAAGATGCAAATCCTAATGGGGGCGCTTTATTTATTGGTGAAAAAGGGAAGATAAAATTTGATCGAGCCGGAATTACTGAAATTAGCGATCCATCGTGGTTGGAAATTCCTCTTGAAGAGATGAAAATTCAAATACCCAAGATTACCAACCATTCGCAGGATTTCATTGATAGTATTAAAGATCGTTCCAAGCCAATTGCAGATGTAGAAATTGGTCACCGTTCTGCAACAGTAGGACATCTTGGTAATATTGCCAGGTGGGTGAGCGAAAGAACACAGGAAGTAGGTGTTAAAATGAAGTGGGATCCGAAAACCGAAAAGTTCACCAATAGTCAATGGGGCAATTTTTACCTAAGTCGTCCTCGACGAAAGGGATACGAATTACCGAAACTTGTGTGATAGGTAATCCACTTAAATAAGGATGTAATTAATGTCGGTTTTTTCAAGCTTGCAGATAGCCGTTGTTTAGTGGGATTCTTAAATCCATATGGGCAAAGTCTCTGTAGACAGTTTTTCATTCTAAATATTTTTTCCTTTGTTCTGTTCCAGTTAGTTTTTTAACAAATTCTGAGCCTGTTTATTAATTATTTCTACTATTTCTAAGTTTTCATCAACAATATAAGCAAGCACTAAGTGAATCTGCAATTAATGAATGGGCATACTTTCATTCAATAGCGAAAGATGCTTCTCACAAATTGCTAGGCCATTTACAAGTTTCCCGAGGCGTGTGTATAGGGCCCTATCATTTTGGTACGGGTGTTTAAATTTAACCTACAGAAAAGATGGGAATTGGATTTGGCCTGGCCATGGAAGATCGATGGTGCGTGCGCCTTAATTTTATTTAGCTGGTTATCCTAAAGAAAGTGCCTATTTACAATAGGTTTCCTGATTTGGGTGCTGCTCAATTGTTTATTACCGATCATTGGAAAAGGTGCCACACTCTCAGTTGAGGCCTGTCAGCGAAGCACTTCTAATGAGCTGAGGTCTCTGCTCTCTGAGTTTATTAAGCAAACCGCTCAATGGTATCTGAACCAGCAAGTTATATGACGGCGGTATCGCCTATTGACCTCGATCTTGGTGATTTCTGATTGATACATCAAAGAGAAAATTTTGTTACCCAAGGATCTTTATCCTGGAGCGATGGATGCATGACTTATGGATAATGTATAGCTGCATTTTCATTTTACCAGATGAATTAAACATGGATGCAAGCAAGGGCAGTTAAGGATCACGAAGAATCAGGATCTTTATCCTTTGGATCATGGATTGCTAGACTCGGATTACCGATCTCTGCTGTTTTCATTTGAAAGGATCCTGAATTAAATTCAGGATGAGGGAGGGCGTTTACTTTATTTTCTTAACTTGTTCGAATTGCTTAATCTATTAACGTGTTGAATAAGTTATGTCTAAATTAAGTTACACGCATGGCACCAGTCCAGAACCTTTAATGGGCGTTACCATTGGAGATCTTTTTGATCAAATCGTTGAACAGTACCCGGAAAACGATGCGCTGATCGTCCCTCATCAGGATATTCGCTGGAGTTATGCCCTGCTTAAGCAGGAGGTGGATAAATGTGCAAAAGGATTGATGGCCATCGGGCTGAAAAAAGGAGATCGGGTAGGCATTTGGTCACCGAATCGTTATGAATGGGTGGTTACCCAATTTGCAACGGCCAAAATTGGAGCTATTCTAGTAAATGTAAACCCTTCCTATCGATTGAATGAACTGGAATATGCTTTGAATCAATCAGCGTGCAGCATGCTTATATTGGCCGATCAGCACAAATATTCGAATTACACCGAAATGATTTATTCGCTGGTTCCAGAATTAAAACAAAGCAAACCCGGTACGCTCCATACAAGTAAATTACCTTATTTGAAGTCTGTCATACGATTAGATCAGCAACCTATTGCAGGTATGTTTACCTGGGAGCAAATGATGGCTGGTGCTTCAGTCGTAAGTGACAAAAAATTACAAATTAATCAATCCAATCTTCATTTTGATGAGCCGATTAATATTCAATACACCAGTGGAACCACCGGATTCCCTAAAGGTGCTACCTTAAGTCATCATAACATAATCAATAACGGTTATTTTGTAGCCAGAACCATGAACTATACTCAAGCAGACCGCGTGATCATTCCGGTACCTCTATACCATTGTTTTGGAATGGTCATCGGGAATCTAGGCTGTCTCACCCATGGAGCAACTATGATTTTCCCCAGCGAAGGATTTGAACCTGGACTGGTCCTGAAATCTGTTCAACAAGAAAAGGCAACCGTACTTCACGGTGTTCCTACCATGTTTATTGCAGAACTTGAACATCCGGACTTCAATAAATATGATCTTTCCAGCTTGCGTACGGGTGTAATGGCTGGGGCACCCTGCCCCATTGAAGTGATGAAAAAAGTACAAACTGTGATGCATATGAAAGATGTACAGGTAGCTTATGGTATGACAGAAACCAGCCCGGTGAGTACCCAAACCCGGATTGGCTCTCCATTAGAAAAACAAGTGAGTACGGTAGGACAAGTTCATCCTCATCAGGAAATAAAAATTATTAACTCAGTAACCGACCAAGTGGTGCCGATCGGTGAGACGGGTGAATTGTGTACCAGAGGATACAGTGTCATGTTAGGTTATTGGAATAATGAAGATCAAACCAACGCAGCGATCGACGCGGCCCGCTGGATACATACCGGGGACCTGGCCACTATGGATGAGGAAGGCTATATTAAGATTGTTGGTAGGATAAAAGATATGATTATCCGAGGTGGAGAGAATGTCTATCCCCGGGAAATCGAAGAATTTTTATTCACCCACCCTAAAATCAGTGACGTGCAGGTGATCGGTGTCCCTGATCCTAAATACGGGGAGGAAATCATGGCTTGGATAAAGCTAAAAGAAAATACAGAGGCAACGAGTGAAGAAATCAAGACGTTCTGCAAAGGTAACATCGCACATTTCAAAATTCCTCGCTATTATAAATTTACGGATTCGTTTCCTATGACGGTTACCGGGAAAATTCGTAAAATTGATATGCGGGCTATAAGTATTCAAGAACTCGATCTGGGTAACTAAATGCTATAGTCTCCGGATTACCCAACTGACCTGGCGAAATAATACACCACCAGTTGCTCATGGCTAATTCCTTAAAAAGTCATATGCTAGCAATTGTAAAGGATTATTGTCTGTTTCAACACGTTATAAATATTTATTTCTTATATTAAACATATATTCCATTTACTATTTATTGACAATTCCATTCATTACTAAATCATAACAATATGTTA
>JAHEJC010000479.1 GCA_024639065.1 Lewinellaceae bacterium
GCTTCCGATATAGTACCGGCTGATTGTATGAATTAATTTTCATTTTCTGATAAAAACTCGACCGGAATTTCGGCAACTATAATTTCCTTTTTTTTAAATGATCTTTAATGTTTGTTATTAGAACAATATTATTATTCATAACAATCAAACAAGCTGTAATTTTGAATGACTAGAAGATGCAGACAACTCTATAACTCAAACCAAAAAAACGGAGAGATCCGTCTGCTGTTCCAAGATCTCGTTAATTTTGTCTTAAATCTTAGCATAATTAAACTTTTATAATTAAATTTCTTTTTGTTAAAATTGAGGCCAAGTTTATTATTTATGCGTTTAACACTGACCTGTGTAATATTAATTGTTGGAGTTTTTACCCTAGCAGGGCAGGGAGACGCTATTGAATTATACAATCCTTCCTTTGAAGGAATACCTCAATGTTGTAATCCACCTTTTGGTTGGCGAGATTGCGGATTCATTAATGAAACACCACCGGATGTACAGCCAAGTGGTGTGTTTGAAGTGAATAGAGTCCCTTTCGATGGCCGCACCTATCTAGGAATGGTTACCAGGAGCAATGACACCTGGGAACGAGTAGCTCAAAAATTGAATCGGTCACTTCCTGGCAATGCCTGTTATGATTTTAGCATCTATCTTTGCCGTTCTGCTAAATACTTGAGTCCAACTAAGAATAATCCAGAGAAAAAAGAACCTTATACCGATCCGGTTGTATTACGGATATGGGGTGGGGACAACTACTGTAACAAAAAGGAACTGCTTGGGGAAACACCGCTCATTGAAAATACTTTCTGGAAAAAATACAACTTTAGGTTTCAACCAAAAAGTAGACACTCTTACATTATACTCGAAGCATTCTATAAGACACCTACCTTGTTTCCTTATAATGGAAATGTATTAATCGACAATGCATCTTCTATTCAACCTGTTCCATGTGAAGAACCTGAACTTCCAGCTATCGAAGAGGTAGAAATTCTGGTAAACCAGCCAAAGGTCAACGAACCACCTCCGGTTAAAGAAGAAATCCCCAGTCAGATTTTACCAAATATTCCCAAAGAAGATAAACAAGCTTATCAACCAGCTCCAACTAAAGAACAACCGGATACAGAGAAACCTTTCCAGCCAAAAATTTTAAAAGAACTCAGCCGGAAAGACTTCAAGGCAGGTGAAACAATTCGCATCCGAAATCTTTATTTCAAAGCCAATGACTCAATAATAGATGAGGATTCACATCCGGCATTGGATGAAGTTTATTATTTCTTAGTGTCTAATCCTGATTATATCGTTGAACTAGGCGGACATACAAATTCCAGACCGGCTACAGCATTTTGTAATCGGTTGTCGACCGCTAGAGCTCGTGTAGTAGCTGAATACCTAAATGCGAAGGGCATTCCTTGGAATCGACTTAGGTTTAAGGGATATGGTAAAACAAAAACGATTGCCTCAGACGCCACAGCCTATGGCCGGCAGAAAAATCAACGAGTCGAAATAAAAATATTGAGCCTGACGGGTTAAAACTTCATTCGCACCTAAATCCAATCGATTTTATATCTTCCCAAAAAGCCGGATAAGATTTAATGACTACGTGCGGATCATTAATAGTAATCGGATGTAATAGACTTAACGGAGCCAAAGCCATGGCCATTCGATGGTCTTCGTAGGTGTCAAAAAGAATGGGATCATTTTCAAAATGAATATTCCCTTCTATCGTATAATATGCTTTGGCATTTTCATCTGTAGATTCTATCGTCTCTGGTCCGAAATTACACCCTACCTTGTTTAATTCTAATTGCATCGCATGTACACGATCCGTTTCTTTAATGAATAGAGTTTCAAGGCCAGTAAATCTCCCCTCCACATTAAGGCCTGCACAAGCAACAATCACCGTTTGAGCGAGATCGGGGCATTCGATGAAATCATATTTAAGGACCGGTTTAACTTGATTGTTTTCTTTGTGGAGGTGCAGTAAATCTCCTTGAAACCGGGAGTTGACTCCGAGTGATTCCATGATTTTTGAAATCGCCTGATCTCCTTGGATACTCTGCTCAAACAACCCTTTTAGACGAATATCACAAGTATCTGACAATGCAG
The DNA here is from genome assembly GCA_024639065.1 of Lewinellaceae bacterium. Classification (GTDB taxonomy): domain Bacteria; phylum Bacteroidota; class Bacteroidia; order Chitinophagales; family Saprospiraceae; genus JAHEJC01. The sequence continues at coordinate 2,104 of JAHEJC010000479.1, forward strand.
CGATCGAGTAGTAGTAAGATGCTGCAGACCAATCCGCTTCTACGGTATAATCTGTTGGTACATATTTTTGCGGTAATACTTCAATGATTTGATCATTCCAGCTATGTTCTACACCGAACACTTCCATCAAGTGAAGCGTCATCATTAAGTACGGCCTAGAAACAATTTTTCCTTCCAATTCAATTTCTAATCCATGAGGTAAGGTAGGCGCGATCAATAAAAGAGCGGAAATAAATTGGCTGCTAATGTCAGCAGATAATCGTATGTAACTTTTTTCCTTCAATCCATGCACTGCATTAAACTGTAGTGGAGGGAATCCAGTTTTATCTAGATAAGAAATTTTAGCGCCCAATGAATTGAGTGCATTAACTAATTCGCCAATGGGTCTTTGCTTCATGCGCTCCGAGCCGGTTAACACCCCACTAAAACCAGATTGAGCCAAATAAGCGGTGAGGAATCTGAATGTAGTACCAGCCGCACCTGCATCGAGTACGTTTTCATTGGCTTTTAGTAAATTAATTAATGTTTGAGTATCTTTTGATGTGGCCAGTCCAAAAATTTCAAATGGTTGATCACATAACGCTCGTATGATCAATACTCGATTACTAATACTTTTGGATCCAGCAAGATGCACGGTGCCTGAAATACTTCGATTTGTGCGAGATAGGAAAATTTGCTCTTTCAACGATTCAATTATTTTATTCTTCTTCCAATGGTCTTCGCCTGACCTTTTCTTCATGAGCAGAATACGCGTGAATAATTTCTTTGACCAGCCGATGCCTAACCACATCCCCGGAGTCTAAATAAATGGAAGACACCCCTTTTAAGTTATTCAATAAATTGGATGCTAATCGGAGGCCAGATCGCTGTCTTGCCGGTAAATCTATTTGTGATAAATCACCGGTGATTATGCATTTCGCGGATGGTCCAAGACGTGTAAGAAACATCTTGATTTGCATGGTGGTACAGTTTTGAGCTTCATCCAAAATAATAAAAGCGTTGTCCAGAGTGCGACCGCGCATAAAAGCTAAAGGGGCAATTTCAATGGTTCTATTCAACATAAATTGGTTTAGAGTTTCCACAGGAATCATATCATCCAATGCATCATACAGTGGTCGTAAATAAGGATCAATTTTTTCTTTGAGGTCACCAGGTAAAAAACCTAAGCTTTCTCCAGCTTCAACGGCAGGTCTGGTGAGAATAATTTTCTTCACACCTCGATTCCTGAGCGCATTGACTGCAATTGCCACAGCTGTATAGGTTTTGCCGGTACCTGCAGGACCTAAGGCAAACACGATGTCATGGCTTGCAGTGGCTTCCACTAGTCGTCGCTGATTGGGTGTTTTTGCCCGGATCACTTTACCTCCTCTACCATGTACGATTGTTTTATAGCCTCGAGTACCACTTCGCTCAAAAGGATTGATCCCATTCAAAACTTCAATAACTGTATCTGTGCTCAAATCTTTTCGCTCTTTGAGCAATCGGATCATCAATTCGAGTTTATTTTTGACTTGTTGGGCCTCTTTTTTACTTCCGGATATTTTGATTTTAGTACCTCTTGAAGTGATCTTTACATCCGGGTAAGATTTCTGAAGTAATATAAGTTTAGAATTATTCTCTCCATAGAGATCAAGTAATTCAATGCCTTGTATTTGAAGGTTGATTTCACTTTGATAGTTATTCAATCATTTAAAATTTAAAGTAACCAATAATTTTGTAAGAATATAAAACAAATTAAAAAATTATTTAATATGTTATTTTTACTGTAAATTTACAGCTTTCGGACCATACTTACATCGAATACATTAAAATAGCAGCAAAATCACAACTTAATTAACCCGGGTTAATGCCAATAGTAACATTCATATCAGATTTAGGACTATTCGATTATTATGTAGGCATCGTGAAGGGCGCTATTTTGGCTCAGTCCAAAGATGTAAACTTTATAGATATAACACATAACGTTGACAATTTTGATATCGTTCAGGGTGCTTTTATTTTAAAAAATAGTTATTCGCACTTTCCTGCTGGAACCATTCATCTAATCAGCATTAATAATAATTACAACAAACCGAATGCCTATATCTTGTTTGAGAAGGATGGACACTATTTTGCAGGACCTAATAACGGTTTATTTGCCCTGGTGTTTGCTAAGATGCCAGATGAAGTTTTTGAAATTGGCGATGATATGGATGGTTCGTTCCCAGTGAAAGATATATTTGCAAAAGTGGTGGGGCAGCTTTCCTCAGGCCATTCGCTCAACGAAATTGCCAATCCGGTTAAAAACCTGATTGTAAGGATGAATTTGCATCCGGTAGTGAGTAAAAGCCATATTCGGGGAAGTATCATTCACATAGATCATTTTGAAAATGTTATTGTAAACATTGATCAAACTCTTTTCGAGAAAGCAAAAAAGGAACGAGAGTTTGCGATCTATTTTAAGCGATTTGAGCCAATCCAGACCATTAGTAAAAATTATAGTGATGCGCCTGTAGGAGAAACATTGTGTCTTTTTAACTCGTCAGGTTACTTAGAAATAGCGATCAATATGGGTAAAGCTTCTAGCTTACTCGGATTAAAAGTAGATGAAACCATCCAAATAGATTTTTACGACCCACCATCATGATTAAGCGATTGGTAAAAATGCATTTTCAGCATCACTATACC
>JAHEJC010000102.1 GCA_024639065.1 Lewinellaceae bacterium
ACATTCTATGATATGTTTGGAATGGAATCAATGAATAATGAACCTCTAGACGGTGAAAGTATGTTACCCGCCTTTGATGGAAAAACGATAGAGCGTAAAGCTCCTCCAATTTGGATGGGAAGATGGAAGGCAACGGTTAGAAAGGATGAGTGGAAAATAATAGCAAAATTTGAAGACTATGTACCAGGGACTTCATTCAACGATTATCTGGTGCACAGAAAAATAGCATCGTTTGAATTGTACAACCTCAAAAAGAATCCTTATGAAACGGAGGACCTATCTATGACAAATGTCGATAAATTACAAGAGATGAAGCTGCTATTAGAAGAGAGGGTAAGCAGTGTACAAAAGGAGATTGTTCCTTGGAATGGACAATGGGTCTTGCCATATGAGGTAGTTAAAATGTACAGTCCGAATGTACCGCCGAAGGATGAATTTTCTAAGTTGAGTCCCGAAGAACAAGACTTGATGAAAAGTGCGAAGTAATTATTAAATTAAGTTAGAATGAAAAATCTCACACTCCTGTTTTGCATCGACAGAAAATTAAAGTGCCCAGCGTGAAAATAACGTTGATTGCTATCATTACTTTATGCTGCATTTTTAGCAGCTCTGCTCAGGATGCAGCAATGAGTGAGTTGACGCAGGAACTCAATGATAAACTTCTAAATGTAAAAGGGAAAGGATTTTTCTTTGGAATGCCTGATGCTACTGGCTATGGTGTTGGATGGAATAATGATAACGACCGTAGCGATATCGAGCGTGTTACGGGAGACTACCCCGCTTTTGCAGGATGGCGAGCAGAGAGATAAGGTGATGAAAGAATTAAAAGATTAACTAATTGATATGAATTGGATGAAATCGGATAAATGCATAGCTCTTTTTGTCTTCCTGGTTGGAGTTACTGCTTGTAATTCACCTTTAAATGAACCTCAGTCAGAACGACCTAACGTCCTGATTATTTACACGGATGACCAGGGTTCCATCGACCTGAATTGTTATGGTTCTGATGATTTGGTTACACCTAACATGGATCACCTGGTAAATAGTGGTGTCAAGTTTACTCAGTTTTATGGTGCACCAGTATGTTCGCCCTCGAGAGCAGGTTTGCTTACTGGTAAAACCCCTCAACGTGCGGGAGTACCCGGTAATGTAAGTTTAGCAAAAGAAGCTGGGATGCCGGGCAGTCAATATACCATGGCAGAAATGTTTAAAGACGCTGGGTATAAAACGGCTCATATTGGAAAATGGCATTTAGGAGCATCTGAGGATAAACAACCCAATGCGCAGGGCTTTGACTATTCCTTTGGACATTTTGTAGGTTGTATCGATAACTATTCTCACTTCTTCTTTTGGAGTGGGCCAAACAAGCATGACCTGCATAGAAATGGAGAGGAAGTATTTCATCCGGGAGAATTCTTTCCTGATTTAATGCTCAATGAAGCAACTGAATTTATCGCTAGCAATAAAAGTGAGTCATTTTTTATGTTCTATGCGATGAACACGCCGCACTATCCTTATCAAGGCACCAAGGAATGGTTGGAGTATTATCAGAACAAAGAAGTTGCTTATCCTCGTGATCTATATGCTGGATTTCTTTCTACTATGGATGACAATATTGGCAATCTTATTCAAAAGTTGAAGGATCAAGGTATTTATGAAAACACCATCATCATTTTTCAATCTGACAATGGTCATTCGACCGAAATGCGGGCTCATGGTGGAGGGGGAAATTCAGGTATTTATAGAGGTGCCAAAGCCAGTTTGTTTGAAGGGGGTATACGCGTACCGGCAGCCATTAGTTGGCCGGCGAAACTACGTGCTGGAGAGGTGCGTGAGCAACTCGCGGTCAATGCAGATTGGATGCCAACCTTGGCCGAATTGTGTGGGATAACATTGGACACTAAAGATTTAGACGGGAAGAGTTTGGTTCCTATTATAGAGGATGAAGGTATGACCACTCGACATGAAGATTTTTGCTGGCAACTGAATAAACAAAAAGTGGCTCGTCAAGGGGATTGGAAATTATTGATGCATCCGGTGATTAACAGCCCTACTTATCAAAATTTGGTTGAACCAAAAGACTCTATATTCTTGGCGAATTTACGGGGAGACCCTGGCGAGACGACTAACCTGGCGAGTGAGTATCCTGAAAAAGTCAAAGAGTTAAAATTGCAATTTGAAGCATGGTCAAAGCATCATCAACAGTAAAAAAAGGATAAAATGAAAAAAGACCTGTTTCTAAAATCCGTTTCGATATCCGCAATGTTGATCAGTGTGCTACTGTTGCATTTTTCTTGCAATCATTCTGATTCGAAAATGAATGCAGCGCGCAAAGGGGAACGCCCTCCCAATATTCTCCTGATAACTGTTGACGATTTAGGTTGGGCTGACCTTGGGTGTTATGGTGCTGACTTACATGAAACCCCCAATATTGACGCCTTCGCCGAGACCGGTCAAACATTTACACATGCTTATGCCGCCGCCGCTATCTGCACTCCGACACGGGCCGCTCTTCTTACCGGCAAATCTCCTGCGAGACTCAATATGACCATCTGGCGGGAAGCCGCAACCAATAACCAATTGGATCGAAAACTAATTCCCCCGGATGTATCTTCAAATCTGCCATTGAACGAAGTAACGATTGCAGAGGCATTGAAGGAGGAAGGTTACGTGACCGCTCACCTGGGGAAATGGCACGTTGGGGACGGAGAACATTTCCCTGAAACGCAGGGCTTTGATATCAATATAGGAGCAACGGTTTGGGGGGCCCCGCCAACATTCTTCTATCCTTATCGTGGTGAGATCTATAATTCTATGCGATTTGTTCCAGGTCTGGAAAAAGACGCAAGCGGAAGTTATAATTTTGACCGAGAGGGCGAATATCTCACAGACCGTCTGACGGATGAGGCTATTTCCATTATGGAGCGATTTAGGGAAGAACCATTTTTTGTCAATCTTTCCTATTATACCGTTCATACTCCTATTGAAGGCAAAAAGGAATTGGTGGAATACTACCAGAATAAGTTGGCAGCCGGGATGTCGCACCAGAATGCAATCTATGCGGCGATGGTGCATGGCCTGGATGAAAATATTGGGAGGCTAATGCATAAATTGGATGAATTAAAATTGGCAGATCATACCATTGTAATATTTACTTCAGATAATGGCGGATTCATTAATGAATGGGATGGACAGAAGGTAACTGACAATACGCCGCTTCGTTCGGGCAAAGGTGCTTTGTATGAAGGAGGAATTCGAGTTCCGACCATCATCCGTTGGCCTAGCATAACTAGTCCTAACGCAACCTCTGATTACCCGATTACTACGCAGGATTTTTATCCAACACTATTGGAAATGGCAAATCTTAAAGGTGATCCAGCTCAGGTTGCAGCATTCGATGGGATCAGCCTGATGCCTGTTTTAAAAAATCCTCAAGCTGATTTGAAGCAACGCGCGATTTATTGGCACTATCCACATTATTATCACACAACAAATCCTGTGAGCGCTATCCGTCAGGGTGATTGGAAATTACTGGAATTTTTAGAGGATAATCATGTAGAGTTATACAATCTCAATGAGGATGTAGGAGAAAAGAATAACATGGAAAAAACGAATCCTGAAAAAGCGAAAGAGCTTTTGGAATTATTAAGCGAGTGGCGTGGAGAAGTGGATGCGCCTATGCCGCGCCTCAATCCCGAATACCCAATAAATAAGTAATGATGAGAAACTCAAAAAATGACGAGTTTTTTTTGGGTTTTACACTTTAACGAAGGTTTCCTGTTAAGTATAAATGACCACGAAACGTTTAGATATAATGTACCAGGAGAATTGGGGTTGGGGGAGGATACTCATCATTTTACTTCGTTTAGGATGGCAAAAGCGATTACTTTTAATACTGAGGGATTGGAAAAAATGTAGGTTGGGAAAAACCGTATAGAGATAGAGCTATATGGTGGGTAGGATGGCGTTAAATATTTCGATGCTTGATGGAGACGAATAAGGAAGTTTCTTTTGGTTTTAATTCGGAATGGCATTATTACGATTTAGGTCCCCAGCCCTGAGATTAAATTTGCAGAAGGGGGTTGAGAATAAGTTTGTGGTGGAAAGGATGGTTGGATTTACCTTTATCTGTTTTCATTGACCCAATATTAATCAATCCAATAAAGATAGTCTCCAAATTGAATTTAAAAAATTTGAGGATTCATTTTTAGACGGGGCTGGAGATTGGTTTGAACATTTAGTAAGCCAGATATCCTATCAATATTATTATGTGGCCTTTATTTTGCATTGCGTGGTGACGAGTGATGAAGTAGGCAATTGATGTAGGTAAGTTAAGTACTATATATTGTAAAAATATTTAAAGTGTTCGTACTTTTTAAAAGTAAGACGCTTAGTCGATTTCCCTCAAGACACAACCGCCCGAGCCTGACATGAATGGCCCGGTCACAAAGTGGTCTGGATTTCTAATATAATTACAATGCCGTTATGAATTTGCTTCGTGTTGAAACTAGAGATTAGAAAGTCAACTGATGTAGGTAAATTCAGTATTATATATTATAAATAAATTTCAAGTGTTAATACTTTTTAAAAGTATGACGCTCTGTGTAAAAAAAAGTAATTTCAAAAATCACACCCACTAGGCAAAGGTGCTTCTTTCAACAAACCGATGGCATAGTTGCTAGAAATAGTATCTGCTGAAAATCCTGTTTCCACACTTCCATTTAATACAAAACAAGCATACCCCGAATTATTCATATGACCGCGAACTATTAAATTTTGTTCTTGGGTTACTTTGACAGGACCGCCTGATCGGGTGAACGGCTGTTCCGCTACGTGACTATGCGTAAGTATTCTGCGATAAACTAGAAGGCTATCGCGGGTGATTACTTCCCACCAATCTGCGTATTGGTTGCAGCCGGTATCAGGGCTTTTTATCGTGACCGCGAAAGTATAATTGTTTTCAGTTCCAGCAACCTTAACATTTGTAACGACCGCCTGAGAATCAGCGGAGGGGCATACTATTTTGCTTTCAACCACTGGCTCTTTAGTACCAGGTATATCCAATTTCATTGCCTTATTGCAACTAAAATATAAAGGACAAATACACCAAAAAATTGGAATGATTATATATTTATTCATTTTTCATTTTATGCTTAGGTATTTTATCAGCGGACAAATTTGAAGAAAAAATTCAATACTCAAATAATTTGTAGTGGCTAAATTGCATCGCTTTTTTTCAAATATTAGGATTTTCTATAATAATTAATTCAGGATCATTCTTGTCAATAGGCAGACCCCAAGGATCGTGTATACGATTCAGCCCCAACCAATTCAGGTCAGGGCTGAAAAATATTTCTGCAACAATCCCATGGATTCAATTGCAATGATCTCTTGCACTATTTATTAGCTCTAATAATAATGCAATCGTTTCCTACAAATTCAGTTCCATCCAACAAGGCTCCTGAAATTTCAAGAACCACTTGATCTCCATCCACAACCGGACCAATTGCAGCCACAATGGATTGAAGGTCAAATTTCAAAGTTAAGTCAAAAAATCCATCAGGTCCAGCTGTAGTGCATTCACACTCATCTTGAGGGTCGACCACTGGTGTGGTAACATCTTCCATCGCATGGCGAATAGGATCTACTCCTTCTAACTGGACCGTGGCAAGATCAATTTCATTCACATCAAATTCATCACTTCCCAGAATCGCCACTGGAAGCACTCCTTTACTTTTTACATTCAATGGATTAGGACAAGAAGTAGGCTTGATGTCAAAGTCCACCGTCACGCCACCACCTCCACAGAGGCAAGTACCGTCTTCTAATAAAATGACTGACATAAAACCTGGTGCCATAAATTCTCTTGACCAAAGCGCCAATTGAGGAGCAAAGTTCACTGGATCACATTCCAGGCCCTCATCGCGAGCACCACCGGGAGAAGCAAAGCTGGAAATGTATGATCCATCACTTTTTTTCACCTGAACGATTTCAACCGCTCCATTTCGGCCCAGATATAACATGTCCCCAACCCCGACAATAACTCCACTGATTAGACCTAAATCTCCTCCTCCAGCATCTTTAGGTGTAATCGAGTTTATGAAGGTACCATCGGCTTGGTAATGTTCGATAGTCGTACTCACATCCCCAGACAACCAGATAGTGCCATCACTGCCATCATAAGCAATACCATCCCGGAAAACTCCCACACTGATTGTCTGACTGGTGAAAGCAAATGTTGCAATACCAGTAGCAGGATCAATGGTATAAACATCCACAGGATTGCTTCCATGAAGCTGAGACCAAAGTACATTTCTGGTTTGATCCCAGGCAAATTCATCAATAAATAATGGATCGCCACTTCCTGCATCTACAATTGATGTGGTGGAAAGCAAGTTGCCGTCTTTATCCATTTTATACAAGTTGGATTGGCTGGAAAGCGTGTAGTATACATTGCCTTCACAATCTACAGCGACACTTACACCCATTCCAGAAACAGGCAAGTTCACATTCATAATCAAATCACCTGGATTAACAGCTAATGCGACAGGTTCGTTTGATCTAAGAAACACTTCCGTTTCTTGATCTGGGATAGCAGTTGCATAATCTGATTTGGACTTTTGCGGCTCATAAGATTCGTTTTTAGCACAACTAACCAGTAAAAATCCGAGAACCATAAATAACGATAAGGTTTTCATAGTGTTAGGGTTTTTATTGTTAAAAAAAATAAATGTTGAGATTGTTGCTTGTATCACCCTTTTAGTAAGGATGATTGAATTAATGAACCTAATTAGGAAGAATTCTTTTAAAAAAAAATGAGGAAGATTATGGATAAATATAATATCAATCAATGAGTCTTTAGCCAATTTTAAATCTGAAATAGGCTCAAATTTGATTATGATCACCAAGGTCTTTTAAGGAGAGGGTGATAATTTCAATATTCCACCGGCTCCATAGGTATAATCGATTAGGAGACTTAAATAAAACCAGGGTGCCAGAGACGGCCTACGAATTCCTCTATAATAACCCCAGACGCGAGGATCTTCTTTGTCCCATTTTGGAGTGGTGTTAAAAAAACAAGCTCCACCCCAGGCGCCTGGAAATCCCCAAAGTACATTCATCAAAGTGTCGCTGGTGTCCACATATTTAAGTTGAATATTTAATTGTTTTGCACTACCCAATTTAGAAGAGCTGTCTTGAGGATGATCTGATGCATTTGGATTCAAAACACCACTATGGCCTCCATCTCCAGCTTGATCTTCTCCGTCTTTTATACCCCATGGTACACCGGATTTATCAAATTTTACTGGTCCCTGACATCCGGTAGCACAAGCAGTAAAAACTGCAAATGGAGGAAATAGTGCATAAAACCATCCAGGTACATCATCACCTCCCTGGAGGACAGGCTCCGTTGGCCCTGTTTTAAGTTTTCCTTCTTCAATTTTCGTTGTGTCTCGTCCTACAGGCGGCGTAAGGGGTATACTTCCAAGAAATGGTTCGTAGTGACAATTGTGCCTGCCTCTGGAAATATACACGATAGGGTGGGTATCCAGATTCAAAGGTGTTTGTTTAACTCTTTTTACATCTTTCCACAATCTAAATCCTTTGTCTCCAGCATAATACTGTAAGCTAGGTGGAGCGGATAAGATAGTTTTATGGTAGTAACAAGCTAGAATGGGTTGAAATATTTTGACTTTTTTGGCGTCCTTAAGATCTTGTATTGAGCCAGGCACATCTTTCAAAAGCAAAGTGATTCCTGACCAGTCACCTTCTGACTGAAATTCCGGTGAATCATAAGCTGGGAAATAGAAATAATAATTAATGAATAGTCCACGATCAATAGCTTCTATTACATCCGGATGTCGGACGTTGCCTTGAAAAAAATGTCGGTTTGGTACCTCAGATGCTTTACACACTGTAGCATACATGGTAAGCTTAGTATTTGTTTGCTGGATTATTTTTTTTAAGATCTTATCTGGATTGGGTTTTGGCATAAGGAAGGGAGACCCTGTACCCGCTTGCTTTTTTTCGAAATCGTTTCCAACGATGGATATAAAATGGTTTTCGTTGGTTGGTGGGAAATGATTCAAAGGTTCAATTTTGCCAAAATCTCTTTCCTGGTTGGCATTGGGAGGTTTAACAGCAAGGTTGGTATGCCATAGCCCGGCATAATCCACAGTAGATTTCAAATCAACCGGATAAAAACGTTCCTTCGGATGGAAAAACAAGATCGGAGCAAAAAGCTGGGTTAGTCCATCATAGATTTGTTTTGTATTTCCGGATAGAGGCGTATCACAACCTTTATTTTTTATTAGTGGCATAATATTTAGGATTGAGATTGATCAATAAGTTCCTTAATGTCTTTTTCGTAATTAGTCAGTTCAGGAAAGAGGACAAAGAACAATTGCCTCATGCGGTCATAGGGATATCCGCTTCTGTTACATTGATTGCTTAAATTGAAGAATTCCTGAACCGAATGGAGAAATTTTTCTTTCTGTTCTTTACTGACATGGTCTCCAACTTCTGCAAAGTATTCTATCAATAGTTTTCGAATCTGATTACCATCATAAAGGCAGCACCATGCATTTTTTAACAATCCAGCCAATTGAAAGAGCCTTACTCGACCTCTAGTGCCCCAACTTCTCATTTCTCGAATTAATTCTCTGATGGCTCTGGCTTGGGTCCTGGCACAACGTTCCAAAGCCTCCTGCTCAGGGGAGCTTAACGTATCGTATAGATACCACATTTCCCGGTAGGCATCCATTTGTAAATCCGACAATTTTCGTTTACAAAAGATTAACCTTTGAGCATCTCTGATGTAATCTTCAGGATCTCTTTTTTCAATTCGCACATGTCCCAACGCACCAGATAATGTATACCGATCATCACCTCTAGGCCAGTGCCCTAGGGTAATAACTTGGTTAGGTTGTGCGATTCCAAGGGGCATATCATCTCTACTGCCTACAATTGCCTCCTCAATCTTTAATGTGGCTCGACTAATTCCATCAAATTCAAAAGCTACCCGATTCCAGGCATTTGGAGTGAGTAAATTTGTGCCACTATCAGGTCCTATCCATTGTTGACCATCGTAAATAGTACCGACCAATTGACCGTTCGGTTGAATAACCAGGGCAAAAGACATCCATCCCTCTACTAAGTTATACCGTCTTATAAAAGGATTTGGTTTTACTAAAGCTTGTACGCGTAATCCCTCAAAACGGTTTAATGAATTATTTCGTACCGGGATTTCAATTTGAGCATCCAAATCGTTGTAAACCACAAAACCAGTTTGTGTGGTAACTGCACCCATAAGGTGGCCATGATTGCCAAAATCCGATTTATCGATTATTGAATTTGTTTGGTATTCATCCATGAACAAATCCACAACAGTAGTCCAACTCATATTTATGAAGTTTAGTGGTTAACGATTGTATTCTCGGCAATTCTCGGATGATAATTGAAGCACGAGAATGTCTATTTAGTATTTAAGGAATGATAATGTGACTAATTTCTATACAAAATGAAATGATCAATATTTCACCGGCTCATAATTTGAATCATTGACATTTTAGGTTCGCTTTACGATAAGGAGACCGGAATTGCTTAGACTTGACTAAATCTATTTTGACAACCATCACTTCATCTATTGATGCCAATCATTGATGTTCCGATCTTTTCAAGCTATCTATTCCATTGACACATTTGGCCCTTTATAGCACATTTGTTTTATTGAAATTGTATTACCTAATCCTTAAATATTATTACTATGAGAACTCCAAAAATATTATTCACCATAATATTAATCTTAGTGATATTTAATCCTTCGAATCTTTTTGCCCAGGCTTTGGGAAATTTAGATGAGTGGGATATTTCTCCGTTTCGGCCCTACGGAATGCTGGTAACACCTGATGGCTCACCTTGGTTGAGCTATATTGATGTTGCTGATCCTGAGGCCGGGAAGATATGTACTATTGATCCAATGGATGGTTCTGTAACCGAATTTGAAGCACCGTTTGCATCTCGCTTTCATTCAATGGATCTCGCCCCTGTGGATAATTTATGGCTTGCTGATGATTATCATCGTATTGTTCATTTTGATAAAGAATCAGGATCTTTTACCCCTTATGCGATGCCTTCTGATATTTATGACAGATCGGACCCGGAAGCGTTTATGGGATTGAGCACAGCACCTGATGGTAAGGTTTGGTTCAGCCTATGGTCAAACAAGACAATTAACTTCTTCGATCCTATTACCTCTTTATGGGAGCAATTTTCTATTCCAAATGATAATGGTTTTATGCCAGGCGTACCGGTAGAAATAGATTTTGATCGCAATGGCAATGTTTGGTTTACCATGCGTGTTTGGGAAACAGGAAAAGCCGGGATTGGGTACTTGGATGTGAGTACATCAGAATTCACACTTTATATTGATCCGGATATTTATGCTGCTGAATTTTTTCCTTATGGAGGGAATCCCATGACCCCTTGGGAAATTAAAGTGGTGGATGATATGGTATGGTTTGTAGATCACGGTTCCAGTTGTTTAGTTAAATTTAATCCAGAGAGTACCGATGATGATTTCGAATACTTTCCTATGCCAGCAGAACATGGTGCGTGGGATGCACATTATTTCGATGTGGATCAAGATGGAAAGTTTTGGATGGCAGCATTTGCCGAGAGCAGAGTTGGAGTATTTGATCCGTCCACAGAAACCTATGAAAGCATGGCAATCACATCAGGGGCTGCACCTATGGGTATTGCCGTTTCACCAAGTACATCTTTCTTATCACGAACCGGGAACATTTGGTTTGCTGAGGTATTTACGACCGGTCATGGAGGGGTAGGCCGCATAAGACCTCTATTAAGACCAGCCGATCCCTCTTGGATCCCGGATGATCCATTTATCAATAGGCTTTTTCTGGTAGATTGTGGTCCTTGCCCGGCCTGTTTTTCCGGTCCTTGTGATCCCAGGGTAAATCCGGATTTTGATCGCTTTATTATCTGGGACCCTCGAAGAGAGGAGCTAGTGTCCTTCAGCATGAAGGAGCTAGGCTTAGACCCGGTGAAAGAGGGACCCTTGGCTGCTGCAGCCCCATTGATTGACGCCAATGGACAAATCTCCTATGTAGTATCTGCGCCAAATGCTCACCAAGGTGCTGGTGCCGTGTTGTTTGTAGACAAAAAGGGAGTCGTTACACAAAGGATTAATGGAAAAGAACCAGGTGAATTTTTAGGTAAAAACATGGATGTCCGAGACAACATGCTGGTCTTGGCTTCCAACTTTGAATTAAAGACATTTCGCAATAATAAATTATTACAAAATATAAAACTAACCGAATCTTGGTCCGCTGAACTAGGGATGAATATTGCCTTCACCGATGATACGGATAGAGATAAGTTGCCCGATGTACTCATCGGTGCGCCTTTTGCCCAGGTTGGAAAATTTAAAGAAGCAGGTGAAATCCTACTGGTGAGCTCAGCCACTGAGCAGATTCATTCAATTGCCCAAGGGCGTAAATTTCGTGAACATGTAGGTATGACTTTACAACCATTGAATATTGCCAAGACGGATAAAAAAATTTTTTAAACACACACTAAAAACATGTCACCATGGTACAGAAAAAAAGTATAAAGTCTTCGAAAAAGAAAACTCCTAAAAAGATTAAAAAAAGCGAGATACAGAAAAAACTTGTTCAGGATATTAAGCTACGACAGCAGCAAAAACTAAAAATAGGACAACAATTCAATAAACATTTAACCGAGGTTAATTTTCGTAGACAGCAGGCCCATACTAAAATGTTTGAAAGTCTGGCATTAAAAGCAGGATTGGGTAAAAAAGACTTACAATTGTTATGGGAAGAAATTGGCCGGAGGCGAAAGATTCAGCGCCGCTTTGAATCGAGAGGTTTTGAAAAGGTTCAGAAACAATCTTTTTCATTAATAAAGAAGGAGGCTCAACGCCGCAAGAAAATAAGGGATCGATATTGGAAACTTTATAGGAAAAAGTATAAAGCAAGAGCCGGTAATCCAGAGTTGAAGTTCTATCTGCCTATTGATCACTGGACTACCTTATTAGAACTTACCGATCGGGGCATGTTTGGTGGAGGCAGAAGACGAGACCTGGGAGAGTTTTCATACGATTTGGACATGAATATTGATTATGATGGAAGATTATTAGGCCATCATTTCTATCCACATGCATTTATCAGAACCGGTGATATTGAGAACCCATACACATTGAAGGTCTCTCAAACACTGGTTTTAAGCCATATTCCATTGGAGATAGGCCGTGGTGATTTTCATGTGGATGAAATTAGGGTTGATTTAGCCGGTGTCGGGCATAGTCGTTCTGTAAGTGGACACACCTGTCCGTTGGAAGCCCCTCATAACTTATGGGATACAAGCGAATTAACGTTTAGAGTAACTGTGCATCAATTTGATTATGATACCGGACTTTTTTTAGCAGATGAAGTGATAAACCGAAGGCTGGTATCAGGAATTCCAGACGAAGATGTCGTAGAGGAAATCAATTTATCCACAAGATTGGATGCTCGTGACTTTTATGTGCTAAACAATGGATTGGACATTTATATGCACGTCGATATTATAACCAGAGTATCCGCTGCGGATGAAGATGGATTGGCTGAGATCAACTTTTCGCAAGAAGATACAGACGGATTGTACTTAGGTTGCACAACTTTGATCGGTGAATATGAAGGATAGATGTGCTGATCCTATTTTTAAGAGCTCTTTAGGTAATTGATTTAATTCCAACTGAGCTCTTTTTTTATTGATTCTACTGGTGGCTCAAGTACCTTATTCTAAAAAGGCAAATCAGGTAGATTAGTTCAGGACTTGTTATCTCGATTAAAGAGACTTTTGTCTGTGGGAGCATTTCGTGGGAACAGAACCTTACAACAAATTTTAAACAGCTACTTTCTGCCGACGCGGTAAAACCTCCCAAATGCATACTGGCAGCAAGTGGACAAACTCACATTTTTTTATTTGAATTCAATCATTTGACTCATTCTTGACCATAATAGGCATCAGAACCATGTTTTCTGTCGTAATGTTTTTTAATCAGTGCTTCTTTTAATCTTGGTGCCTCTGGATTGATTTGCAAAGCCAGGTAAGCCATATGAGCACATTGTTCTAACACAGCACTATTGTATACTGCTTTTTCTACCGTTTCCCCCCAAGTAAAAGGTGCATGATTTCCAATCAAAATCATTTCAACTTCCAGATGAGAATACCCTCGTTTTTCAAATTCATTTAAAATTTGAAACCCGGTTTTATATTCATAATCGCCTTGGATCATAATATCAGGCATTGGAGGAGAACAGGGAATATCTACTGTCAAGTGATCTGCATGGGTGGTACCCATAATCGGTATATCTTTCTGGGCCTGGGCCCAGGCTGTACCGTATGTTGAATGCGTATGGACAATTCCGCCAATGTCTTCCCAATGCTTGTATAACACCGCGTGTGTTTTCGTGTCCGAGGATGGTCTTAGAGCTCCTTCCACAACTTTTCCATCAAAATCAACGATCACCATTTGGTTGGGCGTTAATTCAGCATAGGGGATTCCACTGGGTTTTATGGCGAATACGGCTTGATCATGATCTGCAGCACTCGCATTACCAAAAGTAAACCAGACGAGTCCTAGTTTCGGTAATTGCATGTTGGCTTTGTAAGCAGCTTCTTGAAGGTCTTTATATTTATTCATGTTTAAAGTTACAAGGTCATAAAACAAATTTCTATGGTGTCCCAAATTCTACCATTTCGCCATATTTACTATAGGCTTCATACAGTTGGTTATAAACCGTTGTAAAAGATTCATTCGGTAAATATTCTGCATCGAATCCGGCGCCCATTTTTTGCATAGCCATCGACACGTTATCGTAAAGCCCGGCGGCCGTGGCTGCAAACATAGCTGCTCCTAGCGCACAAGTTTGTTCTGACCGAGCTATCTTAATGGGACGGTTGAGGACATCTGCCATTATTTGCATAATAAAAGGAGATTTTTTGGCAACACCGCCTAATCCAATTATTCCATTTATGGGAATTCCTTCATTTTGAAAACGATCCACTATCTTGCGCGCTCCAAAGCAAGTAGCTTCAACGAGCGCTCTAAATATTTTAGGGGCATCACTACCCAGATTCAGTCCTAGTATTGCACCTTTTAGCGCTTGATTGGCGTCGGGTGTCCTTCTTCCATTGAGCCAGTCCAATGCAATAATTCCACTGGTGCCTGGATCGATTTTTTTTGCGGCTTCAGAAAGGGAAGGGATTATTTTCTCAACTACCTCTTCTATCAGTTCTTCTTTTTGGTGAGGTTTTATTAGGTCACTCTCCTGAATAATTTCATTGATAGGCCAGCTCAATAAGTCTTTGAACCAGGCATAAACATCCCCGAAAGCAGATTGCCCTGCTTCCAGTCCAACCATTCCAGGTATAATTGAACCGTCAACTTGACCACAGATCCCGGAAACCAGTTTATTGCCAATTTCAACAGAAGGAGCTACTAACATATCACAAGTGGAGGTCCCCATGACTTTGCTTAAGTAATAAGGCTCAATTTGCCCACCTACCGCGCCCATATGAGCGTCAAAGGCTCCGACAGCGATTACTACTTCTTCCGTCAAACCGAGTCTTTCTGCCCATTCAGCGGATAAATAACCTGCTGGCGTATCCGAGGTATAAGTGCTAGTATACAGTCGATCCGTTATTCCTTCTAGTAGTGGATCAAGCGCTGCAAAAAATGCATTGCTTGGTAAACCACCAAATTCACTATGCCATAAGGCTTTGTGTCCCGCGGCGCATCGACTTCTTTTCATGGTGTGAATGTCTGAACCTCCAGTAAGCAAATAAGGAATCCAATCGCAATGTTCAACCCAGGAATAGGCGGCTTCTCTAACCAGTTTATCCGCTCGCAAAGTATGCAGTATTTTGGCCCAAAACCATTCAGATGAATAAATACCTCCTGAATACTTGGAATAATCAATTGCCCAATGCTTGCAAATGGCATTGATTTCAGCTGCTTCCTTAATAGCCGTATGATCTTTCCACAAGATAAACATGGCATTTGGGTTCTCTTCAAAACCAGGCGTCATGGCTAGTGGGGTACCTGTTTTATCAACAGCAATTGGTGTAGAACCAGTTGTATCAATAGCGATTCCTTTGACTTGAGCAGGTATATCAGCCGGGACACTATTTAGTACCTCGGTGATCGTCCATTCTAATCCGTCTAAATAATCTAACGGATGTTGCCTGAATTGATTTTTATCAGGCAGGCAATATTCTCCATTTTTCCAGCGGGGATAATTAAACAATGAACTAGCCAGTTCTTTACCCGTGCGTGTGTCCACTAATAGGGCTCTCACCGAATCTGTTCCATAGTCTAGTCCGATTACAAAACTCATATAACTATATTGTGTTTTAATAAAATTTGACCAACCAATATTGAAAAAATATGATCAATTATAGGCAATTATATTGGCAATAATAATTCTGTAATCCGAATGAACTGGAACTGAAACCTGGAGCAAGGCAAAATTAAATCCGATTTTTATCGGCTATCCATTGAATAATTTTATCAGTATGTAATAAGTCTTCAATTACAAATTCAGCCCCGGCAGAAATCAACTCATTGGTTTTTAAATAATCGATTCCAATAAAATTGATGCCTAGCTGCCTAGATGCCTTCAGGTCCCATAAGCCATCTCCTATGTAAGTAATGGATTCAAATGCTCTTAAGTTATGTTTAATTCTAAATTGATTAATCGCCTGAAGAGTAATTTGAGCACGGTCAAAATGGTCATCAGCCGTTGCAATAATTTGGTTTCCAATCTCGTAGCCAATAGATCCTAGTTTGAATATTGCGGTCATTTTCCATCCTCCAGTGGCAAAAGCTATATCCGTATGATGCATTTCAGAAAGCCTTTGTAGTGTTTTAATTGCACCAGGAATTTCAGAAATTTCCTGTTTTCTGAGGTTTAATAAATCAAAAAAATAAAATTTTATGGCTTTTTCATCTTCTTCCGAGAGCTCCCTTTTTAAGTGCTTTTTAAATATTTCTGAAGTGACTCCACTATCGGTCACATGCTCGAAATCATTCCATTGCATGTCGCTCACATCAAGGCGGAATAGGTCATGAAAAGTTTGTACAAAACATTCATAGTCTATCAGGGTGGTGTTGGTGATGGTTCCATCAATATCAAATAGTATAAGGTTCATCGATAAGTCTTGATTATTGATTAAGATCAGCGCTAGTACTGACTTCCTACCTTACGATTCGGACCTGAGGGCGCTATATTTGCTAAAAATAATTATTAGCAAAGAAAATAAAATATTAGTTCGGAGTTTTTGAATACTTAATTTATTGCCTTACCTAAATATAGGTAAAATACATTTTAATGTAAGATTATTGCCAACTATTGGTACTGCAACCCGATATTAAATAATTTCGAAATTTGAACCCTATAGCTGACCTAAAATAAATTCAAAATGATGATACGAATCTTAATCACGATGGTCTTTCTAGCCTTCCTTTACACCAATCCGGTGTATTCTTTTCAGGCATTTAAAAATACTTCTAATCAACTGGCTCCATGGGAAGATCCCCAGGTGAGTGGAATGAATCGTATGCCAGCAAAAGCTACTTCTATTTCATATGCATCCGAGGCGGCTGCCTTACAAGCTGACCGAGAAAAATCCAGTCGTTATCAAAGCCTTGACGGCCAGTGGAAATTTTCCTGGGCACCTATTCCTGAAAAAGCACCTAAGGACTTTCATAGTACAAATTATGATGATAATGGGTGGAACACGATCCCTGTACCTTCCAATTGGGAACTTGAAGGTTATGGTACCGCAATTTATACTAATATCGTGTATCCCTTTGTTCCAGTCGATCCACCTTATGTTCCTCAAGATGATAATCCAACCGGAAGTTATCGAACTACGTTTACTGTGCCAGGAGATTGGCAAGATATGCAAGTGACCTTAACTTTTGGAGGGGTCAGCTCGGCTTATTACGTATGGATTAATGGAACGCTGTTAGGCTATAGTGAGGACAGCAGGTTACCAACACACTTTGATATAACTCCTCACTTGAAAGAAGGGCAAAACATGCTTGCGGTTCAAGTATACAGGTGGAGTGATGGATCCTATCTGGAAGACCAGGATCATTGGCGTTTAAGTGGTATCCATCGATCGGTATATCTTAGCGCGGCGCCAAAGGTGCAGCTTTATGATTTTTTTGTACAAACTGATTTAGATGAAAATTATAAAGATGCTAGTTTGCAAATTCGGCCCAGAATGAAAGTCTTTGATGGAGCCTCACTAGAAGGCTATACCTTGGAAGCTATGCTTTTTGATGCCCAGGGAGCTGAAGTGTTACCTGAAAAATTAAGCATTTCGGCAAAAAGGGTATACAACGAATACTTTGGTCAACGAGGAAAGCCAGCCTTTGCATTAATGAAAGCGGATATAAGTAATCCGGATAAATGGAGTGCAGAAAAGCCGAATTTGTATACACTGGTTTTTTATCTAACAAATGATGAAGGAAAATTGGTAGAAAGCCGGAGTGCGAAAGTTGGTTTCAGAGAAGTGGAGTTTATAGATGGAGCACTTATGGTCAATGGAAAATCAGTATTGTTATATGGAGTTAATCGCCATGACCATAGCCCGGTTACGGGTAAGACGGTTGATGAAGAATTGATGATCCAGGATATTACGCTGATGAAACAATTTAATTTTAACTCAGTGCGCACCTCA
>JAHEJC010000480.1 GCA_024639065.1 Lewinellaceae bacterium
AAGCTGAAAATTTGTTCAATCAGATTCTTCAACAAAATGAAAAACATGAAGACGCTACGGTAGGGCTTGCCTATAATTATACTTGGTCAAAAAGGTATGCTCAAGCGGTTCATGTGTTTAACAAAGCTATCTTGATAAATCCAAAAAGTAGAAGCGCCTATTTCGGACAGGTCTACAATTACTTAGATGCAGCCAATTATAACGGAGCAGAATACATTTCATCATTAATCAATGATTTGTTTCCAGAAGATCCAGAAGGATATTATGTACAAGGATTGGTAGAAGTACATCAATTGAAACCCAAAGCTGCCCGGAAATCGTTTAATAAAGCCCTGGTTCTGGATCCGAATTTTACTTCAGCTAAAGAGCAGCTAAATGCCGTCGGCATAAAACCGACTCGCTGGGCGCTAACCATATGGTATGGATTGACCCAAAACCTCGATACCTATCGTCATGGATTCCGCAGAGCAGATCTTAAGTATCAATTAAACGATCATACCACCGTTTATACCTACTATGACAACAGTCTACTATTAGACAATAGCTTTATTGCACAAGATAAATTGGCATCCCTTTTCGCAGTGGGGATTAAACACGGTTGGACGGAAAAACTATTTACTAAGTTTGAAATGGGCAATCGAATTTTTCGTGATTCGAAGAATCAATTGTTGATCAATCTGGAGAATGGTTATTTCTTTTCGCCAGCGGTTCTTGGGAAATTAATTGTTCAATACGATTTACGAGGGGACGAATCTTATGGAACTGTATCGGGTGGACTTGATATTGAAGTATTGCCTAAAACCAGAGTTGAAGCGATGGTCTATTACACCCAGAATTTGGAGATTCCTGAAATTAATAATCGCCGTGTAGTCATAGGTCCAAAAATTCTGCTTAACCAAATTGAGCTGGTCACTGGTATGTATCTCGATCGCATCCAGGACCGTGAATTTTCGGCATCTCAGGTCTCTGGATTTTATGCATTAAGCAGGATCAGCTTAACCCCAAAATTTGAAGGTCATTTATTATATAATTACGATAAAGGCTTTTTCCAAAATTCAGCGACCGTTTATTCTTTAGGGTTCACTTATAAAATATAATCATGAAAAACTCTATGGCAATTAATCCTACTTTTGGTGGGATCAATCCACTATTAAAATTAAGGTGGATCGATAATACAGGTTTTATATCTCAAGCTCCCAAACCCACCATGTATTATTCCATATTTTTAGTATGGGGTTTATTGATTTTATGGTTTCACCCTAGATTATGGGGATTGATGAGCATAAGCGATCAGCTTGTAGATCAAATTACACTAGGGGCATTCATATTTTTTATTGAATTTGCATGGTTGTATGGCGTCTACAATTTACTGGTATTACTCTTTGCCTTTGTTTATAAATATTTAGATGCCAAACCTCAAGAAGCTTTATCAAATTTAGCCTTGACAACTTACCCAGATGTAGCTATACTTTATACTACCTGTAATGATTTTGTTGAGGCATCCGTTCTGTCCTGTGTAAAACAAGATTACCCAAACTATAAAGTGTACATACTAGATGATAGTTCTCAAACAACCTACCAGCAGTTAGTCGATGAATTTGGGGCGCGCTATCCAGACCTTGTTCAAATCATTAGAAGAGAAGACCGTAAAGCTTTTAAAGCAGGTAATATGAACCATGGGTTGGAAAATTTTGTATATGAACCTTACTTCGCGATTGCTGATGCGGACGAAATTTTGCCTACGGACTTTTTGAAAAAATTAGTTCCGGTTATGGAAGCTGACGAACATTTAGGATTTGTTCAAGCCAATCATAAAGTGAATCCGCATAATCAAACACCGCTTTCAAAATCTTTGGGAAAAGGTATTGACATCCACTGGAAATATTATCAACCTTTAAGGAATGAATATGGGTTTGTTATGTTCTTGGGCCATGGTGCTTTGTTGAGAAGAAAAGCATGGACTGAGATTGGAGGGTTCCCGGAAATCGTGAGCGAGGACCTTGGTTTTGCCATTCGAATTCGAGAGAAAGGGTACCGGGGTAGATTTGTAGAGAATGTAGTTTGCTACGAGGATTTTCCTGACACGGTAAGATCTTTCCGCGTAAGACATATGAAATGGACCAGGGGTACTAGCGAGTTCTTACATAAAGAAGGCATCAGATTACTCAAGGCAAAGAAAGTTACCTGGGCTGAGAAGTTGGACATATTATTTCCTACCCTCAATTTGCCTTTGACCATGGTTTATTTCCTATTCATGATTATAGCTAATCTCATGTTGCCTTATTTTTTTGGTGTGAAACAAGATCTCACTATAGAGGTAAGCGGCTATTCCTTCGTTTGGCCAATTTATGTGCTTCATGAAGGATTTTCAGCTATTTATACCTGGGATTTCTTTTTGATCACTATGCTTACGTTTTTCGCCCCGGTATTATGTTTCATCATTGGGTTTATTAAAAAACCTTTAGAGCTTATTCGCTTTATAAGTCATAGTACAGCAATGTATGCAGCGCTCGGTCCCTTATCTTCGATTGGTGTCTTATCTTATATTTTTTCAGGCAAAGCAATATTTCTGGTTACAGGTGACAAAGAGCAACCAACTGAATCTGCTGAAAGCAAACAATCAATTCTAGGTTATGTAAAAGAAAAATGGACCCAATTTATTCATCGAAGTCATCCGGATACCTTGCCGGTGCAGTTTATTGAAATCGCGGTCGGTTTGATTTTTGCTATTGCCTGTTTTTTTATGTTCCAAATTTCATTTTTTGGGCTGTGTTTGGCATTCATGTTTATGCCCATTTTGCACCGCCTTGGGTGGGGTCACCGTTGGGTTCGAATTTTGGCCCACGTACCTTTTGTGTTGATCATAATTGGGATTTTTATGGCCGGGGCAAACCTAGTTGGATTACAAACAGTGTTTTTTGGATATGGTTTTCATTTCTAACTTATGCAGAAATCACCAGTCTCTCTTATTTTTTTAACACTCGTCTACTGCAGTGTTTTCTCTCAAGAACTTCCGGCAGGATTTAATATTGAGTCTGTTGCTATCAAACTTAATCCCACTACAATGGTGCAGGATCACCATGGAAGAATCTGGACCGTAGATAAAAGTGGTCAGATTTGGATTATTGAAGATGACAATATGTTGTTGTCTGATCCGGTACTGAATATTGAAGTTGATGATTTTAATGAAAGAGGATTATTAGGACTTGCATTGCATCCGGATATGGATAATCATCCATTCATTTATGTTTACTATACGGTTCCAAACGCCAATCACAATCGATTGAGCAGGTTTCAAGTAAAAGGGGACTTGGCTATTCCAAGTTCGGAAGAAATATTACTGGATTTAGATCCATTAAGCAGTGCTGTCCATAATGCTGGAGCGATGTTGTTTGATAGAAATGGCTATTTGTTTGTTGCTACCGGTGAAGGCGGTCGATCGCAAAATTCGCAAGACACTTCGCTGCTTTTGGGTAAAATTTTACGCCTAAATGATGATGGGAGCATTCCGGAAGATAATCCATTTTATGACCAATATGCAGGAAAAAATAAAGCCATCTGGTGTTTGGGGCTTCGTAATCCGTTTAATCTAGCCTATGATCAAGCAGAAGATAAACTTTATTCTACGGACGTGGGAGGTGGTGAGTATGAAGAAATCAATCAAATTGAGAAAGGAAAAAATTATGGATGGCCGATTGTGGAAGGTCCATTGACTAATCAAGCGCCACCGATCAATTACCAAGATCCTTTATATGCTTATGATCATGACCAAGGTTGCGCTATTGTGGGGTTAGCGATGTACACTGCGCACGAATCAAATTGGGATTCTCTATACCAGGGTGTATTATTTTTTGGTGATTATTGCTCTGGGTTTATTCGCTATATAAATCCAAAAAATCCGATAGAGGCTATGCCATTTGCTAGTCAGATGGATCGTCCACTGAGTATGCTCATTGAGGAAGAATCGGGTAACTTACTTTTTCAATCCCGAGCGGGAATAGGGGGTGGATCGCCTGCTGATAATACGTTAACACAATCAGGTGAAATATGGAGGATATTTTATACCGGAAATGGGAAACCGTCCATTACCAGACAACCTATTGATCAAACTGTTTCCCATGGAGAAGCAGCTTCTTTTTCAGTTTTGGCCACAGGAACACAACCACTATCTTATCAATGGATTGCTCATGGAAAACTTTTAGAATCATCAAATGGGCATTCATTAGTTTTGGAGAATATTAAGTCATCTGATGATAGTACGGCATTTTATTGCATTGTATCTAATAATGAAGGAAGTGATACCAGCGAGGTAGCTAGGCTATATGTTACCACCAATACTCGACCATTGGTTAGCATTACCACTCCAGTCCATGGTGATCTTTTCCAAGCAGGAGATACCATCCATTTTGCAGGCATGATCCAAGATTTGGAAGAAGGGATTCTGGACTCCAGTGTTTATTCCTGGCGTATTGAACAACATCATAATACACATACTCATCCGGTTCTGAATTTATCAGGAGCAAGTGGAGGGTCCTTTATCGTTCCAACGGTTGGCGAAACAGATACTTCAGTTTTTATCAGGATTCATCTTTCCGGAAAGGATTCAATGGGGCTTGAGGCAAGTTCTGCTGCAGATCTATTGCCCGACCTTGGCACCATAAATTTTTTGGGCAGCCATCCCGCTGACATAAATATAGATGGAGCCATCCGGCAATTGCCCTTTAAACTTTATTCTTTAAAAGGCTTGGAGCGAATTGTACAAGTTCC
>JAHEJC010000481.1 GCA_024639065.1 Lewinellaceae bacterium
CAATACAAAATTCTTTAATAACCGGCTGACTTTTGACGCCGCTTATTACATCACCAAATCAACAGACCTGATTACGATGACCACACCTTCCCGAGCTTCAGCTTCCAGTGCCTATTTAACTAATATCGGTAAAATAGAGAGCAAAGGAATAGAACTAACATTGGGAGGTGTGATTCTAAAATCTGATGATTGGGGCTGGGATGCCAGTTTTAATTTCACTTCCAATGAATCCGTAGTTAAAGAAATTACAGAAGGGGTCAATGAGGTAACGATTAGCAGTATTAATAAGTATTATGTAGCTGACCAGGTAGGTTTCTATGCCATTGTGGGTGAAACCTTCCCGCAAATAAAGGCTTCTTCATATGTAAGAGACCCGGAGGGTCGAATTGTTATAGATGAATCTACCGGGAATCCTCTTATAGGCCCTCTAAAAAATTTGGGGAAAACAACACCGGATTTTATCCTTGGCTTCACTTCTTTGCTCAGGTGGAAAACGGTGAGTCTGGCAGCAACACTGGACTACAGGACCGGACATGTTTATTATGAGGAAGGCTCAGATCAGATGGAATTTTCAGGGCGTTCTGTTGAATCGGTTTCCTATGACCGGCAGGATTTTGTATTCCCTAATTCGGTCATCGAAACAAGTCCCGGGGTTTATGAAGAAAATACAGATGTTACAATAACAGGAGGCAATACCTTTGAATACTGGGCTGATGCTTATGGACAGATCAAGGAAAATTACATAAAAGATGCAACGGCTTTAAAAATTCGGGAACTGGCTTTGAACTATGCTTTGCCATCCAAGTTTCTGCGAGAATCACCACTTAAAACTTTGGAAATTGGATTGCTAGCGAGAAATTACTTTACATTTTTACCTAGTGAAAACAGGTTTTCGGATCCAGAATTTCAAAACCAAAATGTACCGGCCAATGCCATTGGCATCGGGGGTGCATTTCAGCCTCCTCCAGCTAAATCCTTAGGACTTAACCTAAAAATTGAATTCTAATGAATAAAATAAAAAGTATGAAGAGTAATCTAACTATTATTAATGTGCTGCTTGTAGCCCTATTATTAGCAGCATGTTCTTCAGACTATTTGGATATCAATGAAGACCCGAATAATCCTTTGATAGTGAGCCCCGAGCTGATCTTACCGGTTGCACAGAGCTATTCGGCTTTTATACAAGAAAGCTACCCGAGCCAAAATTCATTAGGAAATTTTTTTATGTATAACTGGGCCGAAAGTGAAGGTTCTGTATTCTACTTTGCAGAGTTCCGTTACCTTGCTACTCCTTCTTTTTACAGTCAAAACTTTGATTATACCTATGCAAGTGCTTTAAAACAATATAACGACTTATTTAAATTAGAAGGAGACGAATTTGGTTACTACCGAGCCATCAGTAAAATCATGATCGCTTATCATTTTCAAATATTAGTGGACACCTACGGTGATATCCCTTATTTTGAAGCTCTGCAGCGAGGTGATATTCCAACACCAAAGTACGATCAAGCAGAATTGATTTATGACGATCTCATTGTTCAACTGACAAGCGCTATTAAGCTGATTAATACGACTACTTCGAATTCCGGTATTAATCCATTAAGACCTGGCGTGGATGATGTTATGTTTGGCGGTGATATGGAGCTTTGGAAAAAATTTGCCAATACCGTAAAACTGAGAATATTGATACGGCTATCAGATTTACAAGAGAAAACAGAATATATACGAAATGAATTTGCTGTGATTACCGCTGAGGGAAATGGGTATATGGAAAATGATGTTGAAGTTCAGCCAGGTTATTTTAATGAAGAGAATAAAATGAATCCAAAATGGACCGCCTTTGGGAAGGACCCACAAGGAAACAATACTTTTTATACTAATGCCACCTGTGCCACACAATTTGTTATTGACTTTTTGACTGAAACGCAGGATCCCAGAATCGATTTTATCTATGAAAAACCACCCAACGGCCATCTGGGTGTGAGACAAGGAGAAACAGATTATGATAACCCAATAGAAGACCAATGGATTGCCGCTAATGTATCAAATCTGGGACCGGGCATCCTTAAAGGTCCCGATCAGGCAGCGGTACTCTATACCTCAGCTGAAATCTATTTAAACCAGGCAGAGGCCGTATTCAAAGGCTTAATGCCCGGAGATGCTAAATCTCTCTATGAAATGGGAATTCAGGCCTCCTTTAGTTATTTGGGCGCCGGAGACGCGTCAACCTATTACTCAAATAGCATAGACTTGGTTGCATGGGATGCTTCTTCTAACAAGCTGGAGGCTATTATTACCCAAAAATGGATTGCCTCAAACAGTATCGATGCCCTTCAGTCCTGGTTTGATTATTCGAGAACCGGTTATCCGTCTAATTTACCAATTTCGGCTCAAGCGACGACGGCTGATAGGCCTGTGAGGCTGGCTTATCCTTCGAGTGAGATAACATCAAATGGGGAGAATTTACCGGCCCAACCCAATGTTTTTACAGATAAAATATTCTGGGCTCAATAGTGAAGTAATAGATTAATAGGTATTTTGCAATGGATATAACTTCTAAGCCTCAAGCCTTTTAAGTTCTTCCTCTATACTTGATATTACCTCTGAAATAGAACTTTCTGTTTTTATGAAGATTCCCAAATACAAAGAAGTGAGGTTTTTATATGATTGAAGATGGAAAAGATAATCACTGTCATTTTTTAGTCCATCAAAATCTAGTGGGACCAATTCTCCATCATATTCTGCAACTGTCATAGGATCATCAAATGAAAGTTCGTCAAATCTGTTAAATAGTATGAAGTTTCTCACATGTGTGTGATAATTATCCTGGCTAACACCTTGATAATCCAAAAAATCAAATTCTTCGTCATACAATCTGATTATCTGATTTCTTAATTTCTCATTGGTGATGATATTCACACCTATTGATCTTAAGGTTGTGATGGCTCCTTTGTTATAAATTATGTGGGTAGTATAAAAGGAGGCTAAAAAGTGATAGGCCAAGGAATCGTTATATGGCAAATCTTTTTCGATATGATTCGCAATTATATCAGAGGATACAAGTACTTCTTTTAGTAGAGGAAGGTCTTCTTCTTGCAGCGTAGCGAGATCATCCTGCAATTCTTCCTTAAGCGCCTTAAGAATTGAAATTTCAATAGATTTATTTTTACTCGTTTCATTCGAATTGTTGACCTCCACGGCAACCAGGATCCCAATAATCACTATCAAGATCTCACCAATGGCGTAGAGAAAGTACTTCCCGAACTTCTTATTAATCAGGAGTTTTTGACGTATTCGTTTAAAAAACAAAATCATAGTTGTTGTTTTCGAGCTCTTTTAACTCTTCATCTATGCTTGAAATCAGCTGGGATATCTTGTCTTTGGTTTCGTAACAAAAACCTAAATAATAATCTATCCCATTTCTATATGTTTTAACATAGTATATGTACTCAGTATCTTTTATTAGTGCTTCGTAATCTAATGGTATCATCGCACCATCATAAAGAATTTCTGTGTTGGGATCATCAAAATACTCTCCCTGGTCAAATCGACTGATAAAAATATTCTTTACAGCATATTGGAGCTTGTCTTTACTCTGATCAGATAAATACAGCATATGAACATAGCTCATATCATATAAAGTAATTATCTGATTTCTCAATTTCTCATTGGTTATTGTATTTACTCCTAAGGATTTGAGAGATTCGATACCACCACGAGAATAGCCTAAATAGGTAAAATAATTGGAAGCTAAAAAGTGATAGCCTAACGAATCATTATAAGGTAGATTGTTTTCAAGATGGTTTAGGATGATCTCCGAAGATGCATTTCCCTCCATATGTAGATCGATGCCAAATTGAATATCTTCTAGATCGCTTTTTAAATCTTCTTTAATGGATTTAAGTATGTTAATTTCAACAGTTCTGTTTTGCTCTTCTTGGTCCCAACGGTTTACCTGTAAGGCAAAGACTATACCTATTACCAGGATTAGAATCTCACCAATAGCATAGAGCGAGTACTTCGCGAATTTCTTTTTGTTCAGGAGTTTTTTCCGTATGTGTTTAAAAAACAAAGCCATAGTTGTTGTTTTTCCATTTGAGAAGCCTTATTTACCCCAAAATCTGAATAGAATTCTGTGTTTGGATTTGTATATGTTTAGGATTCTCTTTTCAAGTGCTGTTAGTTATGTCTATATGGGTATTCTAAACTGGTATTGTCAAACAAAAATATTGTCCTTTATTATAAATTTCCGATCAACAATCTCCTTGAATTGATTTAATGATATAAAAGTAGAATACCATTAGTTAGTTCTCAATGACCAATGTCACTCCAAACTAAAAAGCCTACAATTTTGTTGGTTTTTTTTTCACACGGGCATGCCAAGGAAAACCGTCAATGTCCTTCATAGCGTAGCGGAGGAGGAAGGTAATCCTGTCGCGATCACATCATTCAAGAAACCACGCAGAAAGCGTGGTTTTGTATTTCCGGAAAGGTTGAAAGCGACAAGCTTTCATAAAGGATTTGAAAATATTCAATTCCACATGATAGCTATCAATAACAGACTTCCTGCCAAAATATTAAGAATATTTTTTGTTTAACTATAATATTATATAGTTAAACATTTTGTATCTTTGAGCAATAAACTCAAGAAATTAATATAAACACTATCCTTCTGGAAAGTAAAAATAGAAATAGCGATGTTCGGATTATTTAAAAAGAAATCAGAAAAAGAAAAATTGCAGGAGCAATATAAAAAGCTTTTGAA
>JAHEJC010000482.1 GCA_024639065.1 Lewinellaceae bacterium
TTAAACACATGAACCGCTTGAGCATACCTTTTTGACCAAGTATAATTATAGGCAAGCCCTACCGTAGCGTCTTCATGTTTTTCATTTTGTTGAAGAATCTGATTGAACAAATTTTCAGCTTCTTGGTACCGTCCCCACCAGGAATAATTGTAAGCCCTAGCCATCAAAAGTTGGGTAAGATCCCCTTCTGAATCTTCATGAACTTGTTTAAATTGAGCTTCAGCCTCTTCATAGCTGCCTTTTTGTGAGAGTTCAATAGCTCTATCTAGTTCTGCTTCAGATTGTCCAAAACAACAACCGTAAGCGCCCAAAAATAAAATGATCAACCCTATTAGAACCAGCGCTTTTCGCTGATGTGGATTTCGTATAAAGTTTGAAAACACTTGCTTAGCATAACCACTCGGTATATGCATATCATGTAATGACTTCATCGTTTGTAATGAAGCATCATCTTGTCCTCTTTTTATAGACAAAATTTGTTGCATGATTTTTCGGTTGGAAAGATTCATTGGCCATTCAGAACCATCCTTTTTGACCAAAAAAATAACCTCTTCTCTTTCGATAAAATCAGCAATCTCCTGTTCAAAAATCCAATAATAACCACGACCAAGCTTGATGACAAAGCACCCCTGATTAAGTATTTCAAAATCTTTGAATTGTCTTTTTAATAATTTTGATTGTAGTTGCTCATACAGCCCTTCTTGCTGGCTTGACAAAAGGTAGACATCAATTCCCTTATGATTTGCAAAAACCTCTCTAGAATTGGTTACAAAGATGGTCTTATTGAGATCAATTTGATACGTCTGATCCGCAGAAAAAACAGCTAAATCAGCAATGATTACGACCTCATCATGAATATCTTCCTGATAATGCTTAAATGTATCATAAACATGGATTTCAAAAGTTTTTCCAAACCATTCAGTCAGGTTAGTTTGAACATTCTTTACCACGGCTTCATTAAGACTGATGATGCTTATACCAGGTTGGTGTGGAACTGAGGTTAAAGTTACGTTCTTGTTTTTTAAATCATTCATTATAGAGTCTTTTGGTTTACTTTACTCTATAAGCCATGATTCATAAAAGTGTGACTATCTTTTTTGATTAGTTTTTCTTCTTCTTGCTAAAAGAAATATCAAGATGGCTGCTAATAAGCCTATTACCAAAAGATATACTGGTTGCAGCTTGTTGGCAGAGGGGGCATTTGAGTTTCCAACGAGTACATAATTTGCCCAGTAGTAGGGGTGTTGAAATCGAGGAGAAGCATTTGATAGATACTTTTTCTTGGCTAGTTGAAGTGCCTTCGATGCTGATGTTTCTGCTTTAAAATTCAGGAGCAAATTTTGGAAAAGGTCCATGGAAGTCTTTTCTGTTGCTGACCACAAACTAGACACTACGGCTTTTACTCCGGAAAATAAAAACGCTCTAGTCATTCCGTTAACCCCTTCACCATTATAAATTTTACCAGAAGCAGAATTACATGAACTAAGAATAACCAATTGGGTATTTAAATTTTGATACTGAAGATTGAGCGGTGTCAATAATAATTCTTCGTTGCGATCATCAAATAAGATACATGATTTGGAAGGATCGTCGTAGTCAACGATACCGTGCATTGATAAATAAATTATATCTGCCTCCGTAGCAAAGGTGAAAAAATTATCAAGGGATGCTTCCTGATTTACAAATACACGTCCATCGAACAACTTTGCTCCCTCTTTAACTTCCTGTTCTGCATAGACAAAATTAGATAATTGATTTAAATCCTGTAAGTACGTTTTGTCTCTAACATTATCAAGGAGGGCATCTGAATAATTGGTCCCAAACCCTACAAATGATCGATCCTCATTCTTAGAATCGTTAAAATTGATCAGCGAAGTAGAATAATTAAAAGACGCCAAATACTCTTCTACCAAAAAGCGATTTGACTGTTGGTCCAAAACCAAAATATCAAAGGATAGACCATATAAAAGGTCATCGGGTATGATGATGAGATTACTAATAGACGCTGTAGCTTTTTGTAATCCAGGCTCTAGTAAATATTGGTAAACTTGATGACTCTGTGTAGTTGAGAAATTATTACTTGGGTCATGACAAGCATCGATCAGTTCTTGTATGCTATTCGAGACTGTATCAGTAAAAGCTGTTTTCTGATAATAAAATTGAGTTGAGGTAATCCAAAATGAGATTAATTCGTCTGCTGACAAATAATAATCAATAATGATTGAACGCTTATTTAACTTTTGTTGTAACTCCTCAACGGAAGGCGTATAGGCGTATAAATATTTTTGAGCTGCAAAAGTGGAATTCTCTTGTTCAAGGTTTTCATGAAAAATTGATAATTCAATTTGAGCACTGCTATATGTTTGCAATAATGAATCTAGGTCTTCTGAGGCATTATTCATCGCAGATCGCACAGAGGCAACTTGTTGAACGAGTTCTTTTATTCTCCGCAACTGTTCTTTACTGAGAATTTCTTCCCAGGCACTAGTTTCTTTTAAATGTTGTTGTAGAATTAACGATTTTGATCTAGCAGAAAAAAATTGAGCCTGGTCCAAGTATTGAATATCATTTAATAAATCGTACAGTTTTATACTGGTCAAAACTGCTTCATCATAATGCATTTCCGCTAATTCATACCATTCAATTTTCGAGGATTCGAAATAATAATTTGCGATATTTAGGTGAATGATCGTATCAATTTTATTATGAACCGACAACTTATTCAATAAGTAAGCGGTATCCGATACATTGGAAAAGAGTTCAGTATAAATTTTTGATTTTATACCTAATAGCCTTACCACATCCAAAGGATCAATAATCGGTTGGTCATTTAATAACGGATTTTTTTCACTATCCAGCTTATGGCTAAAACACAATTCTCTCAAGGCATCATTTATAAAATCCAAGGATTCCTTCCATTCTCGTTGAGCCAGGTGCCATTCACTAATGTTCTCTAATGCAATGGCTCGAGACAAGTGGTTAAAATTGTCCCTTCTAGATTCGAATCGCAATTGGAGCACCACATCAAAATATTTTCGGGAATCAACATAATTACCTTCTTGTTTACATATTGCACCCAGCAATTCGATTCCATTTGAATATAAATCTGGCTGTTCTGTTTCATCTAAAAATCCCAAACCAACATTCGCATGATGGCGAGCTTGATCAAGCATATCAGTTTCTAAATAGGCAATTGCTCCGTTTAAATGGATGTAGGCCAGATCGTCTGAAGTTGACAATTCCGGATATTGATCACTCAAATCCAGCGCTTTTTGTACATCATTTTTTGCTGCATCATAATTCTTAAACTCCAGATGAAGGACCATCAACAGATTATACATATAAATCAATTCATATTTTTCTTCCGGAAGTTGAAGAAATAGATTTAAAGCGTTCTGATAATAGGTCTCCGATTGAACCAGATCGTTTAACTCAGCATAGAAAGCGCCGGCGCCCTGATATTTGTACGCTAGATCCAACATATCCGTTGATTCGTCCGACTCCAAATATTGTATAGCCTTGTTGACATATGTTTTTCCTAAATGAATATCTGGGGTATACTGATAAGAAACGCCTATGTTAAAACGGGTATTGGCCACTTCACTTTGATCAATTTCCGAACAGTTGGTCCAAAATTCCAAGGCTTTTTTGAATTTTTCAACGGCTTGATATTCCTGGTTATCCAGGTAGTAGCAGACGCCTACTTTATGAGCTATTCTACCTTTTTCGACACATGACATAAAGTTAAACGAATCAGTTTTTATCCAATGATCATAGATATAATAAACCGAATCATATGCTTCAAGATCTCCAAAGTGGTCAAGCTGTTGAACAATCGAACGATACAAAATAGTATCATTACCCAGGACTGAATGATTGCCAATAATAGAAATAAAAAAACAGGTTAAAACTTGAATAAAACTAGTTGCGCGCATATAATAATACTATCCATCAAATTGATGGATGGCTAAACTATTTATTTTTTCCTTATCCCGCTAATTTTCACATCCATTTATCCTGATTTGCACAGCTGCACCTAATACGGTTTCAAAACCTGGCAATAAGGTGGTTGTTACACCAGCATCAAAGGTGTTTTCGGTTCCGGTCAAGAGCCGCTGAGAAGATTCAATATTCAGATCCGTTTCTACCATCGAACTTAGTGACATATCTCCGGTAAGTGCATTAGCCTGTGTCAAATCATCCTGGCATCTGAAGTTATCTGCAAAACAAAATGTATCGGTTGAAGTAGACAATCCAGCAGGAAAAAGTTTGCCATTACTTACAACCTGATCGGCTAAAGGAAGGTAATGAGTAGTAGTCCGTAACATTGGACAAATAATTTTTAGTGGGTGAAATTTTTCATTTAATTGAGTGGCTCTTAATGCAGCTACAGCAGTAACGATTGCAGCCGCCTGTGAAGTCCCGGACATTTCTACAATACCCGTCAATGTATCTGGACCGGGGATCTGCTCTCCTAATACCGCAATATCAACTGTTGAAGCACCCAAGTTGGCAAAAGAACTGAGCATATTATTACAATTCAGTGAAGTCACACTGACAATTACTTCGACCGGGAAGGAAGCTGGCAAAGCGGTACTATCCAATTGGTCATTATCTCTGGCATCATTACCAGCTGCAATCACAACTAATACCTCATCCTCTTTTGCTTCATTCATCACAAGTTCAAGAGGAAAAAAAAGACTATCATGATACGTATCCACATAGCCAAAACTCATATTAATAATATCTGCCCCTTCA
>JAHEJC010000103.1 GCA_024639065.1 Lewinellaceae bacterium
GACCAACAATTGATTGAAGAATGCTTAATCTTGTTTGTGGCTGGTCATGAGACTTCAGCTAATGCGCTCACCTGGGCCATTTACCTGTTGGATCAGTATCCCGATGTTCGAAAAAAAATCAAAGCGGAAGCTCTATCTGCAACAGGCAATGCTTTCGAAACGTTAAGTCAGTTACCCTATACCGAACAAGTCGTTAAAGAAGTAATGCGAATGTATCCGCCTGCCTGGATGATCGATCGGGTCACTTTGCAGGAAGATCAATTTAAGGATTGGACCTTTCCCAAAAAGACCATGATCCTCACCTTCATTTATGGCATCCATCATGATCCCCGGCTTTGGAGCGATCCTGAAAAATTTGATCCGGATAGATTCTCTAACGAAAGAATCAAATCCATTCCCAATGGCGCGTATTTACCCTTTGGCGCTGGTCCCCGATTATGTATAGGCAATTCGTTTGCTATGATGGAGATGAAGCTGGTTTTGGCCGAATGGTGTAAACAAATAAACTATTCCGTAAACACCAAAGAGGTTGGACTTAAACCCTTAGTCTCGTTGAGACCGGATAAAGAAATAATTTTGGAGGTTAAAAAGAGCGATTGAATGAGTAAAGTTAAGCAGAATTCCTTATACTTATATTTAATGAAAACTTTGTCAAAAGAGTGATTTGTTCTCTTTTTTCTCTTTTTTCTGCATTCAAATTTAATGGTCCATGCATAAACCAAAAGAGTCAGACTGGCGAATCTTCAGAGATTCCTTACCTATATGGAGAGAAAAATATTTAATTAAAATCAATCAGCAAATTAGTACTATCCTCAATGATCCCCAAAAAACAGCAACTGAAAGATTTTGGGATATTTATGAATTTCAAAAAAAGCAATCCAAAATTCTAAGATTTTGTTTAGATCGTTACTCGCGGTCGTCCATGTATTTGAAATTGCACGCGATGGTCGATTGCGGTATGGTCACAGATAAAGATCTGGCAGCTTTTAGTGATGAACTAAAGGAAATTATTTCATTTTGGCAATCGAAAATCTAATTACCCAGGAATCAATGGTTCTGTGTAAATAGGGCTATTTAAGTCCAGTTAAAAGCATTTAATTTTTACGTATCTTTCCTTCATGTCAAACCAGCCTAAACTAAAACGAACACTGGGACCATTAATGCTATGGGGACTGGGTGTGGGATATGTAATCTCCGGAATGTATTTCGGATGGAACCTGGGATTAGAAAAAGGTGGCACCTTGGGTTTAGCCACGGCCACCGGATTTATCATAGTCATGTATCTATGTTTTACATTTAGTTATTCAGAATTGGCTTGTTCTATACCTCGAGCCGGTGGTGTTTTTGATTATGCGATCAAGGCTTTGGGGAATGACTGGGGATTCCTGGGCGGCATGGCTCAAAACATTGAATTTATTTTTGCGCCGCCAGCTATTGCCTTTGCCATTGGTGCATACCTCAATATATTTTTACCAGACATCCCAATTATTGCTATTGCTATAACCGCCTACTTAGCCTTTACCTTGGTCAATATAAGAGGGGTCAAGATTGCCGCTTCATTTGAGTTGATCATCACGATCATTGCGGTCATTGAGTTACTCATATTTGCTGGTGCCGCACTCCCCTCCTTTGAATTTGAGAATTTAAAAATCAATGCCTTGCCAAACGGATGGACAGGCGCTTTTGCGGCCATCCCTTTTGCCATTTGGTTTTTCCTGGCCATCGAGGGCGTAGCCAATGTTGCAGAAGAGACGATCAATCCGCAAAGGAATGTACTGATCGGTTTTGGTTCAGCGATCCTTACTTTAGTTGTTTTATGTATTTTGACCTTTTCCAGTTCAGTGGGGGTAGCCGGATGGGAAGCAGTGGTCTACCCTGAACCAGGAGCTGCCCCTTCTGACTCACCATTACCGCTAGCTCTATCCAGGATCTATGGTGAATCGCATATTCTCTACACGTTGGTAACTTCCATAGGCCTTTTTGGGTTAATTGCTTCATTCCATGGAATTATTCTGGCTGCAGGTAGAGCAACTTTTGAATTTGGCCGGGTTGGTTTCGCACCGAGTCAATTAGGCAAAGTGCACCGCAAGTTTAAAACACCCGCCAATGCATTGATTCTAAACATGCTGATCGGCATTGTGGCTTTGTTCACCGGCAAAACCGGCGATATTATCACCATTGCTTGTTTTGGAGCGCTAACTTTATATATAGTAGCCATGGTCTCCTTACTTGTTTTAAGAAAAAAAGAACCCGATCTGGAAAGGCCTTTCAAGGTCCCTTTTTATCCAATCACTCCCATAGTAGCGCTGGTCATCGCTATCATAGCCCTCATCGCTATGTCTTACTACAATATAGTACTGGCAATAATTTACTTTTCTATTATATTGGTTGGATTTGTAGCTTTCAGAATCTATTCTCGCTTGAGACTTAGTGACTTGTTAGGATAATTAATAATCTAAATCGGTTATTTCAATTTTATTACATCTGGCCAGCCGACAATATTTATACCAGACCTGACATAGGATTGCTTACCACCATAAAGTAAAAATCTCTTTACATTTTCGGTTTGGGCAATTTCAGAAAATTGATTGATCACTTTAAAGAAATCTGACTTAACCGTTGTAGAAGCCTTAATTTCGTAAACACTATACCCACCTCGACTTTCTCTGAGCAAATCAATTTCTTTTCCATGCGAGGTGCGCCAATACCACCAATCTCTGGTTTGGTCATTATGATGATCAGATTTGATAATTTCTGAAACTATAAAATTTTCGAATAATCTACCTTTGTCCTTGTCAAAGTCTAGTTGATCGGCTGATCTAATTCCTAAAAGATGGCAAACCAATCCTGTATCATAAAAGAATATCTTTGGCCTTTTAGTAATTCTTTTATTATAATTTCGATAATAGGGTTTCAACTGAAAAAGAATATAACTACGTTCAAGTACTGAAAGCCAGCTCTTAGCTGTAGGTGAAGAAATCTGACAAGAATTAGCCAAGGTATTCATGTTAAGTTCAGATCCAACCCTTGCAGCACATAAAGAAATAAAAAGCTTGAATTGTGACATATTCCTTATATCTAATATTTCCGGAATATCCCTTTCCAGATAAGTCTGAATGTAATTGTTGTAAAATGAGGTTGAAGGTATGGCCCTATTTTAGATTTACACAACTGTAAATTTACTTTTACACAATATTTAATTTAAAATTGCACAAAACTCAAATTGGTTAGATTTATCCAGAAATAGATATGTTATGATCCAACCCGACGTCATTGGGACAGGTTTTCGCTTCATTAGACCGATTATGATGCATTATATAATGTAGTCCTAGCAATAATTTACTTTTCTATTATTGCAATTGGATATATTAGCTTTAAATTGTTCCATAAATATTTGAAATGAACGTACAAGGATTCATGACTGCTGAAGAATTAAAACAGGAAGCATCCACTGGAAGGATAGATACGGTTGTGGTGGCTTTTGCAGACCACTACGGTCGAATGATGGGTAAGCGATTTGATGTTGATTTCTTCCTGGAGTCGATGGAAGATGGAACCCATGCCTGTGATTATCTACTTACCACCGATATGGAAATGGAACCGGTACCCGGTTATGCATTTGCGAATTGGGAACTGGGTTATGGAGATTTTCATCTAATTCCGGAAATGCAAACTCTGCGAAGAGCCAGTTGGTTACGCAAGACCGCCATTGTACAATGTCAAGTATTCAATGAAAAAACACATGCTCCAGTAGAGGTGGCGCCAAGAACCGTTTTATTTCATCAACTAGATAAGCTGAGTAAAAGTGGTCTTCAATGCATGGCTGCTTCGGAACTAGAATATTATTTGTTTGAACATTCATACCGGGAAGCGCATGAGAAAAAATATCAAGATCTTACTCCAGCTGGATGGTATCTGGAAGACTATCATATTCTACAAGGAACGAGGACTGAAAAATTTACGGGCGCAGCAAGAAAACACTTAAAGAGGTCCGGTATACCGGTAGAGAACTCCAAAGGAGAATGGGGCAAGGGCCAGCATGAATTAAATGTACGCTATGCCGAATGTATGCAAATGGCAGACAATCATATGCTTTTCAAGCAATGCCTCAAGGAGATAGCAGAGCGTTTTGGTTTGTCGGTCACTTTCATGGCCAAGCCGCACACCGATCAGGCTGGGTCCAGCTGTCATATCCATATGAGTTTATGGAAAGGTGATCAGAATGCTTTTACCGGTGAAGAACAAATCGGATCTATTCGCTGCTCTGAAGAATTCAAATGGTTTTTAGGTGGTTGGATCAAATACGTTCCGGATCTGATGGTGTTTTACGCCCCAACCGTCAACGCCTACAAGCGATACGTAGATGGCTCATGGGCTCCGACGCGATTGGCCTGGAGCTATGACAATCGGACAGCAGGGTTTAGGGTAGTGGGCAAAGGAAATAGTTTACGAATTGAATGCCGGATACCCGGAGCTGATTGTAATCCTTACTTGGCCTTTGCCGCTTCGTTAGCTAGTGGTATGGCAGGGATCAAAAACCAAATTGATCCTCCAGAAATTTTTGAAGGAGATATCTATGCAGCCAAGCATTTACCACGGGTTCCATATACACTCGCTGAAGCCAACGCCTATTTCAAAGAAAGTGAATTTGCCAAAGAAGCCTTTGGAGAAGCGGTTGTAAACCATTACACCCACTTTTATAATACAGAGGTTCAAGCTTATCAGTCATCGGTCACCGACTGGGAACGTCAGCGCTATTTTGAAAGAATTTAAATCAATCATACATGAGATTAAAAGATAAAATCGCCTTAATCACCGGAGTGAGCAGTGGGATTGGCATGGAGACCGCTATATTATTTGCGAAAGAAGGAGCTAAAATAATCGGCGTAGACATGAATGATCAAGCCGGCAAAAAAATCATTGAACAAATTAACATTGCCGGTGGAACAGCAGCCTATTTCCATGCGGATGTCTCACAGGCTAGTGAAACTAAAGCTATGGTTGGCTTTGCTGAAGAAACTTACGGTGCCTTACACATCTTGTTTAATAATGCCGGCATCATGCATGGGGATGATGGGGATGCGATGTCGACCGAAGAAAGCATTTTTGACCTAACTATGGCCGTCAACGTGAAAGGTGTATTTTTTGGTTGCAAGTATGGAATTCCAGCCTTGCAAAGAGCAGGTGGAGGCTCGATTATTAACACAGCTTCTTTTGTGGCCCTGCTAGGTGCTGCCACGCCCCAGTTGGCATATACAGCCAGCAAAGGCGCGGTGCTATCCATGACCCGAGAACTAGCCGTGACCCATGCCCGTGAAAACATCAGAGTGAATGCACTTTGCCCCGGACCACTTAGAACAGAACTGCTCATGAAATTTTTGAATTCTGAAGAGAAAAGACAACGAAGACTCGTCCACATACCAATGGGTCGATTTGGCAAAGCAAAGGAAATGGCTAAATCCGCATTATTCTTGGCGTCCGATGAATCATCATATATGACGGGAACCGAATTTTTAGTGGATGGGGGGATTACAGCAGCATATGTAACACCAAGTTAAAACTGCTTGACCGCCTGCCCGTCCGAAGCCTAAACGGAGGCAGGTTTGGCAGTCGGACAGTATGGTTTTATTTGAACACAACGCACTAAAATATAATGGATAGTAACAAAATATTCCAAGTAACAAGTCCGGTAGATGGATCCATCTATTTGGAACGGCCTTATGCTAATGATGCAGATATAACCCATGCGTTAACTATAGCGACGAAGGCTCAAACTTCATGGAAAAGGACATCTATTGAGGCAAGGCAGCAGCTATGTAAAGAAGTACTAAAATACTTTTTACAGCATCAAGAATCAATCGCCGAAGAGATTACCTGGCAAATGGGTAGACCTATCCAGTATAGCCCTTTTGAAATTAGTAAGGGATTTAAAGAACGAGCGTCTTACATGATTGATCATGCTGCCAGCTCATTAGCCGATATTCAATTGAAGGCTGAAAATGGGTTTACTCGGTTTATTCGAAAAGAGCCCTTAGGTATTGTCGCTGTGCTATCGCCCTGGAATTACCCTTTTCTCACCTCGGTCAATGTGGTGATACCAGCAATTCTGGCAGGCAATTCGGTGATTATGAAATCTGCTTTACAGACCCCCTTGTGCAGTGAGCGGTATTCTACAGCATTCTCAGCAGCAGGTGCACCCCATGGATTATTTCAACACCTCCACCTGGATCATGCCCAGGTCGCTTCACTACTTAGTGATGTCCAAGTTGACCATGTCGCATTTACCGGTTCCGTTGAAGGGGGTTATGCTATTAAAAAAGCGTTGGGAAACAGATTCATTAATGCCGGCTTGGAATTAGGCGGAAAAGATCCGGCTTATGTAAGAGCAGATACTAATTTACCATCTACTATTGAAAGTTTAGTAGACGGCACCTATTTCAATAGCGGACAATCTTGCTGTGGCATCGAACGAATCTATGTGCATCAATCCCGGTTCGAAGAATTTGTAGAAGGCTTTACCGCACTCACTAAACAGTATATCCTGGGTAATCCGACAGATCCGGCAACCACTCTCGGACCATTGGTGCGTACTGAAGCAGCCGAATTTATCCAATACCAAATAGATGAAGCCATACAGCAAGGAGCCAAGCCACTCATCGAAACAGGTCATTTCCGTCAAGATTTAGGTCCCACTTATTTATCACCCCAAATACTCATCAATGTCAACCACGATATGCGGATTATGACTGATGAAACCTTTGGACCAGTAGTTGGAATTATGCCGGTAAATAATGATGAAGAAGCTGTCCGCCTCATGAATGACAGTGCCTATGGATTGACTGGATCCATCTGGACCAAAGATCAAGAAGCAGCAATTCAAATAGGTGATCGGTTAGAAACCGGAACTTGCTTCATGAATCGTTGTGATTACCTGGACCCGGCATTGGCCTGGACAGGTGTTAAGGATTCAGGTATTGGTTGTACTTTATCTACACTGGGATTTGATCAACTCACCCGGCCTAAATCTTTTCACTTAAAAAGGTAACCATGCAAATAGGGCTTTTGGTTTGCGATCAGGTAAACGAAGAATGGAGAGTTGTTCATGGTGATTATCCAGAGATGTATCAGTCCTGGCTATCGAATTATGAGCTGGTTCCCTATAAAATTTATGCTGGTGATTTCCCGGCCGATCCAAATGCCCACGCAGCCTGGATAGCAACCGGATCCCGCTTTTCAACTTATGATGACCTGGATTGGATCAACTGGTTGAAAGAGTTTATCGTATCTATAGGATATACTAACTCAACGTTTATAGGTGTTTGTTTTGGTCATCAGGTATTGGGAGAAGCACTCGGTGGTACAGTAGAAAAATCATCTAACGGATGGCAAGTGGGTGTACGTGCTTTTGATATCCTGCATCCTGAATCCTGGATGACTCCATTTCAGCAAACCATCAATATACTAATGATGTGTCAGGATCAAGTCATAGAATTACCACCTGACAGTAAAGTCCTGTCATCCCATCCTAACTGTCCTAATGGCATGTTTTTAACAGGCAATCAATATTTAGGGATACAAGGACATCCGGAATTTACCAAGGCATATACCAAAGCTTTGATGTTGAAACGTGAAGCACGCATCGGAAAAGATCGAGTGAAGGCCGGAATAGACAGTTTAGAAATGGTTCCTGATAATAAATTGTTGGCTGAATGGATTAATCAATTTATTCAGCGGAAGAACTAGCAAATAAAAGGTAGATTAGCATGTTGGCATATTTGTATATTAGCATAGGCCTTTAACAATTGGCATATTGGCGCATTGACTTATGGGCTAACATATTAAAGGCGTTTAACTACAAGTATTGGGTCAGAGCATTGATCCGTCCGATACCACCAGGCGGAAATTAATTCCAGTATTGATTTGCAATGCGATAAGCTATTAAATGTCGAACAAATCACTTTTTGCGCAGCAGGAGGACCTACAGGATCAACTTTAGGACCTAGGTCCTATAACGGATTGCTTCATCGCCCTGCGGGCCGACTCCCAATGACGATTTCCTTTAACAAAAGTGCGGCAATCCTTTAATCATCTAAAAGATGTATTTTCGGCTCAAATTTTAACTCAATGAATCGTATATCAATATTCAGTATAGGTTACCTAATCATAGCTGCCTTATTTTCATTTTGCAAAACCCAGGTTCTCGATCATCAGGCTGAGACCATAAAAGACTCCATCACCCATTCCTTTTTTATAGCAGGCCCAAGTTTTACAGGCATTATCGGAGAAAAAAATGAGGTCCTATGGGATGCTCAAAAACCAGCCGCCCGGGATGGGTACGTCTTGGAAAATGGCCACCTACTCATCTGCTGGTCTGATGAAGTACGTGAATATGACACGAATAAAGAAGTGGTATTTACTTACCAGAAAAGTAAACAAAATGATGAATTGGGCACAGCCCAGCGACTGCCTAATGGTAATACCTTGATCACTGAATTGGGAAAGAACCCCAGGCTTTTGGAAATAAACTCAGCAGATGAAATCGTTGTTGAAGTGTCTTTATCACCAGAAACGGATAACGCGCACATGCAGACCAGGATGGCTCGTAAATTGGATAATGGAAATTACTTAGTCCCTCATTTATTAGCCTTTGCTGTAAAGGAATATGCACCATCCGGGGAGGTTGTTCAGACTTTTAAAACTGATCTTTCTAGCTTGGGAGGCCGGGAAGCGGAGAACTGGCCTTTCACAGCCATCAGGTCACCCAATGGTAACACGTTGATTGGTTTGACTCATGGGAACACGGTCGTTGAGATGGATGCTCAAGGATCTGTAGTATGGCAAATAAACAATGAGGACCTGGACGGAGATCCGATTGATGATGCTTGCGGAGTCCAGCGCTTGCCCAATGGTAATACCGTTATTGCCAGCTACCATGCGCAACAAGGTATTAAGCTACTTGAAGTTACGCGAGACAAGAAAATGGTTTGGACCTATGCAGGTCCTCACAATGTACATCATTTTCAAATATTGACTACAAATGGGAAACCGATTGAAGGAAAACCAATGAAATAAATCTCGCCGCCTTGGCTTGATGGCATCAAGCCATCACGCAGGTATAAAAATGTATCATTATTGAGAGCTTATGGCCTATCAATCCTAGATGGCTTGGTAAATCTTAGCTGATCTTATATTCTGGGCGGGTACAGCACCAATAAAAATCGTGGACCAACATCAAGGATTCTCCGGTATAAAACTCATTACCCATCAAGCGGGTCCGGTGAAGCTCAAGCAACTCTATATCTTCGGATAATATATTAAATAGATTTTTGACTATCTTAAAAAAACGATCCACCTCAAATTCCTGGGGGATCTCAACCACCTCTAGTCGTTTCATCATCTGGCGAAATGCTTTATAATCAAAGATGGCATATTCCATGGGAAATCTGAAAGCCAGGTAAACGGACAGCATCTTAAAATTATTATGATAGTGATGGACCAATTTAGGTTGGGTTTTATGTACTTCATCCATAAGCTGATCGCAGTGATAGGAGAAGCGATTAGCACGCAACATGATTTCCTTTTCTTCATTAAAGAAATCTCGAAATGATGTTCGAGCAAAATCTGGATTTACTTTAATCATTTCCAACATCATGGCCTTAGCTGAATTGCGGCTGCCTCCCCATAGTCTACCCGAATATTTACTG
This sequence comes from Lewinellaceae bacterium, assembly GCA_024639065.1. GTDB lineage: Bacteria > Bacteroidota > Bacteroidia > Chitinophagales > Saprospiraceae > JAHEJC01. Next base: position 9,705 of record JAHEJC010000103.1, read on the forward strand.
GTAAATGATTTGTCATACATGTCACCAAGATCCGCTGCTTCCAGGTCCCAATGGTCTTGAAAGTTCTTTAGGTTTTCCCATTTGTAATCTTCATTAAAAGGTGCCTCTGATTCCAGATAAGCTTTGAACTTATCTTTATAGGCGAGAATATTTTCCAGCTTCATAATTGAATTCCTCAAATCAAAAAGAAGCCTAAAAGTAGGCAATGATTTATAATAATTATGTGGTATTCAATAAACTTTCTATATAATTTATATTTAGATTAGACCTATATAGAGATGTTCGTAAAAATGACCCTTAATTATATTTAAAGTCTCCCTAATCACTCTTCAAATGGGGAAATTGCATTTTCTATACTAATAATCAAAAACATGAGATATATCCATGTTTCTGGATTAAAACACAATGATTAGGGCAGCTTTTATCTTAAAATACATATTATTCTTAAACTCATACTTTGCATCTCTAACCCGTCCAGCATGATTTGCTGTTACTTTTCACCTATTACCCTTTGCTTTTCACCCTTAGCCGCTTTCCCTTTGACCTTTACCTAATCCGCTACCTTTCTTCCTAGTGCAGGTTCCACGCCCATGGTCGCCCAGGCGAAAGCATACATATCTGCTGTCAAAGCAATCTGTTGTTCCGTTGATACCGATCCATGGCCCGCCTTGGTTTGGATACGGATCATAACTGGATTGGGCCCGTCATGACACTCCTGAAGTTTTGCCGCAAACTTAAAAGAATGTGCTGGCACCACGCGATCATCGTGATCAGCGGTCGTAACCATAGTAGCTGGGTAAGCAGTACCTGGCTTCAATGCATGAACAGGAGAATACTTTCTCAGGTATTCAAACATCTCGGGAGAGTCTTCAGCCGTTCCATAATCAGCAGACCAGCCAGCTCCTGCGGTAAAGGTATGGTATCGTAACATGTCCATTACACCTACTGCGGGTAAAGCAACTTTAGCTAAATCTGGTCGTTGGGTCATGGTTGCTCCAACAAGTAATCCACCATTAGAGCCTCCAGCAATCGCTAAGTAATCACTGCTGGTATATCCTTCCTTGATTAGGTATTCACCTGCCGCAATAAAATCGTCAAATACATTTTGTTTATTCATCTTAGTACCTGCCAGGTGCCACTTTTCACCATATTCTCCGCCACCCCTCAGATTCGGTTGAGCATAAACCCCACCATTTTCTAACCAGGCAATACGCATTGGACTAAATCCGGGAGTAAGGCTAACATTAAAACCTCCATATGCATATAAGTAGGTGGGATTCTTACCATTCAATTGGATTCCCTTTTTCATCACAATGAACATGGGAACTTTCGTTCCATCTTTGCTTTTGTAAAATATTTGCTTGGTCTCATAATCGGCCGGATCAAAATCTACTTCCGATTTTTTGTATAGAGTAGATTGACCCGATGCGATAACATATTTGAAGATGGTAGATGGATAAGTGAAAGAGGTAAACGTATAATACAGTTCCTTGTCATCTCGTTTAGCACCAAATCCAAAAGCAGATCCAACATCTGGTAATTCTATATTTCGTTCCAATTTTCCTTGAAGGTCAAATTGCTTAATGGCTGTCTTGGCATCAACTAAATAGTTACCAAATAGTTTTCCTCCCCCACTACCAGCACGCAGAACATTTTCGGATTCCGGTATTACATCTTTCCAGGTATCCTGACTTGGATTATTGAGGTTAACTTCCACCACTCTATAGTTTGGTGCATCAATATTCGTAGAAAGTAAAAACCGATCACCTTCATTCTCTACATAATCACAATTTTGCATATAATCATCGCCCAATTGAATCAGAGTGCGCTTGGGATCGTTTAAACGCATGACGTACAGTTGATTGCCCGATGTATTTTGAGCAGCGGATATCACCAGATAGTTTTGATCCTCAGTGACAAAACCGCCAATATATCGATTGGGTTGTTTCTCACCCCCAAAGATCAATTCATCCGTCTTTTGGTCAGCGCCTAATTTATGGAAATACAATTTGTGGTATTGGGTTTTACCTGACAGTTGACCTTTTTCAGGCACATCATAACTACTGTAATAAAAGCCTTCATTTCCCAACCAAGAAATCCCTGAAAATTTAACATTGGTTAATGTATCTTCAATAATATCTTTGGAAACTGCATCGATCACAATTACCTTCCTCCAATCAGATCCTCCTTCAGTAATCATATAAGCACAAAGTTTTCCATCCTGAGTGAAATTCATGCCTCGCAATGCGATAGTTGCATCTTCAGAAAATGAATTTGGGTCTAAAAAAACTTCTGCTTGCTCCTCTGATTTTCCGACCGGATAACGATAGATTACACTGTGATTTTGTAAACCATCGTTCTTGGAATAATATTCAAAATCGCCTTCCTTAAAGGGTGCGGAAATACGTTCATAATCCATTAAGCTTTCTAGGCGGTCTTTCAATTCACTTCGAAAACCTATCTTATCTAAAAATCCAAAGGTTACTTTATTCTGGGCTTCCACCCAGGCTTCAGTTTCTTCCGATCGATCATCTTCGAGCCATCGATAAGGATCTTCTACCTCCACACCATGGTATTTGTCGACATGATTAACTTTAGCAGTTTGAGGATACTCCCAGACTTCCATTTCAGTTGTTAAATCTGTTTTACACATAAATAAAGAAAGTGAAAGTGTAATTAAGAATAGGTGTTGCTTTATCATGATTGGTTAGATATATAAGAGAAAATATTTAGTCAAAGTTAAAGAAAATGTCTGACCTTTTCAGGGTGCAGACAACACCTGCCCTTTTTTCAATAAGGTGTTTTTTAAAATAGCGTAGTTAAGATCCTGTACAGCTATTTGTTGATCAATGGCTAGCGATCCTGCCACTGCCGCACTTTCTCCTAAAATCATAAATACTGGCTCCATCCTGATGGATCCATATGCAATGTGTGAGCTGGATAGACAGACCGGGACTAAAAGATTAGAACATTCACTTTTATTAGGAGTAAGGGCATCATAGGCAATTCCATAGGGATCATCCGGATGAACACCTATATCGCCTTCATTCTGAACGGTGCCATCCGCAGTTACATAACGCTGTACATTGTGTGAATCCATGGTATACGATCCCATTCCCACTATTTTGGGAGTAGCTCTTTTAGCTAGCACATCCTGCTCCGTCATAACATATCTTCCAATCATTCTTCGCGCTTCTCGTATATATAATTGATGTGGCCAATGATTATTATCGCCAAATTCGTCTTTAGCCAAACCCCACTGATTAAATTCTTTTTGAACTTCAGGAGGGATAGAAGGATCATTCGCCAGGAAATACATGAGTCCTTTTTGGTAGTCTTCATGCTCTATGATTATTTCTTGCCTGCGTTCATAAGACGCTTCCGGATAATCGTAGTTCATGCCAATATTGTCCGTGCTAAAAGGACCGTGGTTATTGGTGTCAGTTTTACGATTTGGGATTGGATCAAACTTTTGAAATAATTCATTCCATCCCGTAGCAAACACACGACTTAATAACGCATAATCAGCCGGGTCATACCCATGAGGTTTTGGAAAATGAATCTTGTTTTCGGGGTGATTAGATAAACACATCCGAAAACAATAAGCCTGCAATCGATGATCGCCTGTTCCATTCTCTCCAGGATGCTCCTTGGAAATTTTAGCCAATATGCCTGAGGAAGGGTCTCCCTCCATGTGGTAGGGATCTACCGGTACTTTAAAGTAATGGCCATGGTGAAATACTTCCTTTTGAATCCCATTCCAGTTTTCTCCATAAGTAGTATTGGACTCCCTTCCTACGTGGTAAGTAATACCTGCCTCCGCCATTAAGTCTCCTTCATAGGTCGCGTCAATAAAGACCTTACCATGAAAGTCTTTACCAGATAAAGTTTGAATTGAAATGATTTTGCCATCTTCTTTTTTTAGTGTCCCAGAACGATCCAGCCATTCATCACGGTAAATAATAAGTTTTGACTCCGAAGCCAAATCCTCGAAAACTTGTTCAGCAATATGTGGTTCGAAGATCCACATAGTTCTCTCCTCTCCATCAATAGCCGGAGTGCCCTGTCCTTTATTTCCATATTCCTCTTTTTTCTGCCAATTCCAATTTTCTTCTAATTGATATTTTTCGTAAATCCGATGATAGAATTCCCGAGCTAGTCCTCCAATAACCGCTTTGTTTCCGGTGTCCGTAAATCCAAGTCCTCCTGCGGTGAGACCACCTATATGAATATCGGGTGAAACGATTATGACTGATTTACCCATTTTCTGAGCAGCTACGCCGGCCATAATGGCTGAAGAGGTCCCACCATATATTATTATATCTGCTTTTAGGCTATCGGAAGGGTGATTTTGCTTACAAGCGAAAACAGCCATCAAGGTCAACCCTAAAATTATCCAAAATTTCATATTTGTGATCTTTAGCAACATGCGAATAATGTAATCCAAAGTAAAAATAAACCAAATAGATATGCTTATTTTAAATAATTATCTAAATTACAGCTAATGAAAAGAGAAATAAAATATCTAATTTTTTGTTTTGTAGCTTTCGGTTTCGATTCGTTGATTTCGCAAGATATGCCCGCTGAATACAGGCTGGTTTACCATCAGGATTTTTCTACACCCCAGGCGATTCTTGATTTTGACATGACGGATCCGTCGGCTTGGAAAATTGATAAGACCGGCATGAATTCCGTGTTAGCACTATACAGCGCAAGTAAATATGCATCCAGGATTCGTTCACCCTTTAACATAGCGGTCATTCAGTCTCTGAAGGTTTCGGATTTTGTTTTAGAGGTTAAACTGGCCCAGACCGGCAAAGAATATGGGCATCGGGATTTGTGTTTATTTTTTGGCCTTCAAGATCCTACTAATTTCTATTATGTACACCTGGCCACCACAGCAGACGATCATGCAAATAATATTTTTATTGTCAACGATGCTCCACGCATTAAAATAGCTTCCAAGACATCAACAGGAACTGATTGGGGAACCACTGATTCATGGCACACCGCTCGTATTGAAAGAAAAGTTGATGAAGGTTCGATTAAGGTATTCTTTGACGACCTGGAGGAACCCGTTATGGAAGCCTCAGACATCCATTTTGTTTCTGGTCATATTGGCGTTGGTTCTTTTGATGACACGGGCAAATTTGATGATTTAAAAATCTGGGCACCCTTCGTTACCAGATCGAAAGAATCCATTTTCCATGAATGATCTTCTGCTAAGATTTGGTCTTTTACTGACCATCTTAATTTTCATATTACGGTGTCAAACCGATGATTCATCATCAATACAAAATATCCAGCGAGTAACGCAATCGGACTTTAATGAATCCGATCAAGTCACCCTCGAATTAGAAGATGGCTTCGAGATGAGTTTATGGGCCCCGGGTCCATTATTGTCAAACGCTGTTTCGCTAAGTTTTGATCCCACAGGAAACGCCTATGTTTCGGAAACTGCTAGAAGAAAAAGCTCTGATATTGATATAAGAGAGCACCAAGATTGGATGATCGAAGACCTTGCCCTGCAATCCATAGAGGAAACTAGATCATTTCATATGAAGAAATTAGCTCCTTCGTTAAGTGCTCAGAACACCTGGCAAGAAGACTTTAATCAGGACGGCATACACGATTTTAAGGATCTGATGGTGCAAAGTGAACGCATCCGAATCATAAAAGATATAGATAAAGATGGTCGAGCGGATGTTTCTCATGTTTTTGCAGAAGAGTTTAACGGATTGGTGACAGGTGTTGCTGCCGGAGTAATGGTTTATGATGGAGCTGTCTATTTGACAGCTGCACCTGATTTGTGGTGTATAAAGGATTCTGATGGAGATGGTCTTGCTGATTCCAAACAGTCAATTAGTCATGGTTATGGAATTCATATCGCCTATGCCGGACACGACATGTCCGGGTTAACGGTCGGACCAGATGGGAAAGTATACTGGTCTATTGGGGACATGGGAGTTAACGTAATTGATGAAAGAGGAAAACGATGGGCCTACCCGCATGAAGGAGCGGTAATGCGTTGTAACCCGGATGGAACTGATTTTGAAGTCTTTGCTCATGGATTACGCAATCCACAAGAATTAGCATTTAGTCAATATGGAGACTTGATCACAGTAGATAATGATGGAGACCATCCTGGAGAGCACGAACGCATTGTACACATCCTTGAAGGATCGGATGCCGGGTGGCGGATCTATTGGCAATTTGGAAAATATACTGATCCTCAAGAATCTTACAAAGTGTGGACCGATGAAAAATTACATGTACCACATTTTAAAGGGCAAGCTGCCTTTATAATGCCTCCCGTTTCGCTGGCGCCAGACGGTCCTTGTGGATTAGATTATAATTCAGGTATAGGGTTTGGCACCAAATGGCAGGATCATTTTTTTGCATCCTACTTTACTGGTTCCTCTTCTACTTCAAAAGTGGAAGCTTTTAAACTAGAACCCGCGGGTGCTTCTTTTGAGCTGGCAGCTTCATACAAAATTGTTGGTGGCATCGTACCCACAGGTATTGCATTTAGTCCGGACGGTGCACTATACATTAATGATTGGAAAGACGGGTATGACAAGAAACCCGCCGGTAGAATATGGAGATTAAACTCAATGGACCCAAACCATCTTCAAATCCAAAAACAAACATTTTCCATAATAAGTAGTGACTGGTCAGAAAAAACATTCGACCAACTTCAGGAATACCTGTCTCATCAAGATATGCATATCCGTTTAGAAAGTCAGTTTGAATTAGTGAAAAGAAATGCATCTGAAATATTTGAGTCTATCCTTGAGAACAATCCATCAACACTTCCAGCAATTCACGCTATTTGGGGATTAGGACAGCTAAGTCGAGTTGGAAAATATGCTGCTGTCAAACTGGTTCTCCCGCTCAAAGAAGACAATCCCGAAATAAGAGTTCAAGCAGCCAAAGTACTGGGAGAAAACAAAGTGCATGATGCATTAGATGATTTAATTATAGCTTTAGAAGATGAGTCCCTGCGGGTTCAAAGACATGTAACCGAAGCATTAGGTAAAATCGGTGATATAAAAGCATTTATCCCTTTGATCCAACTATTAGAAAAAACAGGATTCGATCCTGCAATGCGTCACTCGATAGCCTTTGCCCTGTCTCGGTTACAAAAGTCTGCTGAGCAACTACAGAATAATAAAAATCACAAATCACCCCTAGTGCGCATGGGTTCGGTCCTGGCATTACGCCATCTTAGATCACCATTCCTTATCAACTATATATATGACTCGGACACCTTAATCGCAATGGAAGTGGCACGAGCTATCCATGACGACGAATCGATTATGGATGCAATTCCTCATCTGGCCAATAGCCTCAATCAGACAAAATGTACTAATCCAATTTACCTGCGAAGAGCCATAAACGCCAACCTGCGAATCAGTGATAAAATCAGTGCTGAGCGGCTGAAAATTTTTGCACTCAACCCGGTCAACTCAGATAAAATGCGCCTTGAAGCTATTTACTCGTTAGGCTACTGGAAATCCCCTCCCTTATTGGACAGAGTAGAAGGACGATATAGAAAACTTGCTGGTCATAAGCCAGAAGACGCTCAAGCTGAAGTAATCGAAATGTTGGAGAAATTAAGCCCAAAAAAAGATTTATCCTTATTGATTGCATCGGTTGAAGCAGCAGGTTCTCTCCAGATCCAAACTTTAGATAAGCCTATTTTCAAGTTATTCAGTATTAGTTCAAGTCCATCTAAATTAAGGATATCTTGCCTAAATACATTAGCCCAAATTAATAGTAGTAATCTCTTAAACGTTTTTGAGTTGGCTTTATCAAGCAGGGATGAAAATTTACGAACATCTTCATTAAACTTACTCGCATCCAACCAAATTCCAGAAGACACCAAATTGTCGGTCATAAAAAAATTATTAGTTTCTGATCGATTAGAGGATAAACAAAAAGCATTACTTGGATTGGGTAATCTGAATGCAGGAAAAGATCTTTTAAGTTCCTGGTTGAGCAAG
>JAHEJC010000104.1 GCA_024639065.1 Lewinellaceae bacterium
AAAGATCCATCCGAGTAAAAGATTTCTTGTAGCCACCGCTAACCGATGATTATCCTCTGAATACTTGAAATTCGATTGTTCGTATGCTCGATTAAAGCGTTCAAAGGCCTCATAAGAATCTGGTAGGTCTTGGATTCCCATAAGCTTACCCATTTTCATCCAGTAAGCATAGCTCGCTGCTATTTCGTGATCCGTAAGTTTCCTCCAAGCATATTTTTCATTCCATCGGATGGGTTCAAACAAAAAAGTAGAAAGGGTGTATAAATATTCGTCGTTGGGAATCTGGTATCTACGATGTTGTTGGTTAACCCGGGATAAGGCCAATTTCCCCCTAGGGTGATCCATTCCATTTTCCAGAATTTCCGCTAAAATCAATACAGTATCATCATAACGTTTCTGAGTCCGCCTAATAAACTCTCCGGTTCTTATTAATAAGGGTGTGCCCTTAGCCAATCCAAAGACACGAAATAGAGCCTGTTCTAATGAGCGAGTAGTGTCCCAAGGCAATTCATAACAAGAAAGCAGGTAAGCAATTAATTCACAGTCATTTTCAGCATCCAAAGTTTCAATATAATCCCGAATGGCAAAACGCCTATTCCTTCGAGCTGAACTGGGTACTTTGAATTCCATGGCTGGAGGGCTTTCTCGTGGAATGCGATAATCCATAAATCACTATTCTAAGATTTCAATAATTCGTTTTACTGAACCAAATTCAGTCAACCGAATCAGCAATATTGCTAAAACTGTAAAATAGCCGGGCACCAATAAATTCTCTCCTACTTTTACAACGGTGTCATCAATAAATTTAATCTTATCTACACGAGCCTCCCCATCCAGGTAATGTACGGCTAAGGCAGATTTCCAGGAAAAATTTCTGGCAGCGATCATACCGGACTTTGCTATCCAATTTCCTCCCTTTCCAACCAGGAAATTAGTTACTCGAAGAAACGGCCACACTTTGGCCAAATCCATTTTCACTTCCTTGATCATAGCTACCAGCAATTCATTGATGCGGTAGAAATCAGCTTGCACCAGGTTAAGATCTCCATCTCCTACTGTATCCGAGGCAGATATTCCTAGATCCAGGTTGATGTGCGCATTCATTCCAAGCATGAGATGTTGTAGCACAATAGGTTGCCAGAGATTGGTCACATTAAAGGCCATTTTCCAAGCTTCAGTACAAGGTTCATTTTGGATATAGGCTTCCAGAGCCTCAAAATAACGATTGGCAAATCGCACATCCAGCTTTTCCATAAAGGGACCATTATCAAAGTAACCATCGTGAATCCCTTGTTTCACTCTTTTGGTAACTTTTCGATAAAGTGCTGGGAAATAACCAAGTTTGCTGTTGTTAATTTTAGCCCATTCAATGATTTTATCCAATGAGTGGATCACCTCCGAAATGGTTTCTGATTCTAAATTTATCAAAAGCTCTATCTGCTTCCATTTATTCTTTTTCGCCACGTCAATATTTTAATCTGATATTTAAAGTCATATTCGGTTGTAAGCACGGCCACGCTACTTCCAAACCAATAAATATTTGTCTATTTGAATTAGTCATTGGTCAAAATGTAAATATCTCGCACTGTAAAAATTACTTAGGGTGCCATCCCCGATAATAATTTATGATATGTTCTCGATATTTAATGGTGATTTCATTAAAAACTGATCGATACTTCTCTCTAACTGCCAATGCTTTGGACTCAATTTCTTGTATTTAGAGGGGTATAGCAATGAATATCAGTGAACATTGTTGCCACCAGCTTGCTGGTTAGGATCATAAAGTCATTTTAAAAATAGTGATTTAAAATAAAATAGATTTTCTATCTACTAAAATCTGATTTTATATAACTTGAACTATGGTTTTGAATGTAATATTTTGTTGAGCTAATCTGTTGAGATTGACATCAGGCGTCGACACAATAATTTCGATTTTTTACACAAATTTCATAATAAAAAAAATCCAAATAGTCAATGAGATTCATCAATATTCTATCTAAAGTTTGTCAGTTCTGTTCAAATTTTAGTTTTGCATATTTGCCTTCAAAGTTTATAATCTATATTTAATCTAATTAAAGATAAAATAGTAATTTGCGATAAATCTTAATCAATCCTAATGAAACCGTTTTTACTCTTTGTACTGATTTTTCTAAGCTTGAACTTGTATAGTCAAACCACCATCGATTTCAAAGAAGATTCCGATCAAAAACTCTACATAAAATTGTACGGGCATGTGGACTTCAATCAAAAAATAGAACAGGGAATAAAACATGCCGGTAATCTCGATGTACACCGGCTAGTGACCTTGTTTGGTTATCAGTTTAGTAAGAAAACTCAGTTCGTTTCGGAAATAGAAGTAGAGCATGCCCGGGAGATTTTTATTGAACAAGCATTTGTCAAGCATCGGATCACTAAAAACACTTATCTGAAAGCAGGCTTGCTGTTGATACCTATGGGATTAGTCAACGAGCAACATGAGCCTACCTTTTTCTATTCTGTGGAGCGTCCTCTGTTAGACAAAAATATTATTCCCTCTACCTGGAGAGAAGTTGGTCTGGGAATATCAGGCCTTATCCAAGAAAGCAGTATAAAATATCAATTTTATTTAGTCAATAATCCCATAAGTTATAAAGATGGTATTTCAAGATTAAGTGGTGCGAAGGGATTTCGAGATGGGCGTCAAAAAGGTGCTCAATCCATACTGACTTCATTTCCAGGACTGTCTGGTCAACTCGAATATTTTGGCTTTGCAGGAACAAAAATTGGTTTATCAGCCTATTATGGCAAGACGAATACGACACTATTTACCTCTATACCTTCTGAAGACAGTCGCTTTAGGGAAATGGTTGACAGCTCAACAGTGAAATTGAGTATGGCTGCATTACACACGACTTCATCGATCGGAAATTGGACCTTGAGATCCCAATATGTATTTACTGCTTTTCATCGAAATGAACATTTTAATACATTTACCGGAAGTGATGTACCAGATTTTATGCACGGCTTTTATCTTTTGGCAGCCTATGATTTTATAGATGAAGATAACGTAACGCTTGCACCTTTTATTCGATATGCGCATCTCAATAATCATTTAAAGGTTTCCAAACCGGTTATTAAAAACCAATCTTTAAAACAAGATGTAGTAACCGTCGGGATTAATTACAAACCCAATCCAGCGGTTGTATTCAAACTTGATTACCAATTTTACAGATTGGGCAATGATCAAATGTTTAACCAAATCAACTCAGGTATTGGCGTATGGTTTTGATCTACATATATTTCGCTTTATTTTTGCCGGTTACTGATCTCTTCACTGCCTATGAAAAAGAGATTGATGCAACCTTAAGAAAGCTATATACATTTGATAAAATTGAGTACAGAGATATATCCTACTCCTTAGGAGAATATAAGGAAATCATCATTGAAAATACGCTCTCCGGCTATTTATTTATAGCTGAAATAGAAACTTGTAATCTTGGAGGTTGTCAAATTAAAGATCTTTCAATCAATGTAGATACCGAATCCTTTGATATGTTGGTTGTATTAAATCCGAGTAAAGAAATCCGAAGCATAAAAATTTTAGATTATTATTCTGACTACGGATATGAAATTACCTCCAGGAAATATTTAAAAAAATTTATAGGTAAACCTATTTGCGATTTCTCGCGTAAAATAGATGGGATCGATGCTATATCGGGCGCAACGATTTCATGTACTTCACTTGAAAATAGTTTATCTTTTTTGTGCGAGCAATAATTCTCCGAGTAGCTAAGATTTTTAGTTTACCTTTTAAAACCACTAAACTTTTTATTGCTGTTTTTGAGCATGCCTGCTATTGCGATATTCATAATAAAAATTATCTTCATATAAATTCTACGGTAGGATGTATCCGAAAGCAATATTTGCATTTATTAAAGCGACAATTTTAGAATTTACTGTTATGATCCAGAAAACTCTCTTTATAATTTGCATCTCTATACTTGCCTTCTTCAATTGCGGACTATCTCAAAATGAGATTGGAAATACTAGTGTGACCATAACTGGTGAACTAAAAAAATGGCATAAAATAACGTTGACTTTTGAAGGACCAGAAACGGATGAACTTCATACCTTCAATCCGTTTCTCAATTATCGATTGGATGTCACTTTCAGAAATGCCACCAAAACTTACCTGGTCCCCGGATATTACGCCGCGGACGGAAATGCAGCAGAAACTTCAGCCGCTAATGGCAATAAGTGGAAAGTCCATTTTTCGCCGGACCAAACCGGAGAATGGCAATACGAGGTTTCTTTTCGAACCGGCTCTAATGTAGCAGTGTCTGTAGGACCATTAGCTGGTCAAAGTGCAGGATATATGGATGCGCTAAGAGGTCAGTTTACCATTGGAAAAACGGATAAACAAGGCAGTGATTTTAGAGGCAAAGGGCGTTTACAATTTGTGGAGCAACCGTATTTACAATTTGCGGAGACGAATGAATTCTTCTTAAAAGCAGGAGTCGATGCGCCTGAAAACTTATTGGCATATTCCAATTTTGACGGCAGTTTTAAGACAGATGGACATAAAGATCATTTTGTAAAAAATTGGGAAGCCCATGTACGCGATTGGAATGATACTGATCCAAGCTGGCAAAACGGGAAAGGAAAAGGGTTGATAGGTGCTATTAATTATCTAGCTGATAAAGGAATGAATGCCTTTTCATTTTTGACCTTAAATATTGCCGGGGATGATCAAAACGTATTTCCGTACGTCTCTTACGACAATTACCAGAGATTGGATGTCTCAAAATTGGATCAATGGGAAATCGTATTTGAACATGCAGATAAGTTGGGATTGTTTTTGCATTTCAAAACCTCCGAAGTGGAAAATCAAGGTCTATTGGATAATGGTGCCTTAGGATTGGAAAGAAAATTGTACTATCGGGAGCTCATCGCCCGATTTGGTCATCATCTGGCGCTCAACTGGAATATTGGAGAGGAAAATGGTCAGTGGATGAAGGAGCACCCCACCCCCTGGCAAACGACCACCCAACGATTAGAATGTGCTCAATATTTTTATAACCATGATCCCTATCACCATCATATTGTTATACATAATGGGCAACCATTTTATGATTTATTAGGTCCAGCATCTAAATATACTGGATTATCAATCCAAACAAATCGAGAAGACTTTGGCAATGTTCATAATGCCGTCTTAAAATGGAGAAACACCGCAAAATTAGCTAAAAAGAAATGGGCCAATGCAGTCGATGAACCAGGAGATCACCGCTTTTCTTTAGTACCAGATAAAATAAATCCGGAACATAATAATGCAAGACAAAATGCACTCTGGGGGGCATTAATGGCGGGCGCCTGGGGCATTGAATGGTATTTTGGCTATGAACATGATCATTCTGACTTGACCTGCGAAGACTGGCGAAGTAGAGATAAAATGTGGGATCAGAGTAATTATGCATTAAAGTTTTTTACTGCAAACCACATCCCCTTTTGGGCGATGGAACCCATGGATGATTCAACAGAAAATGATGATTATGTCCTGGGTAAGGAAAATGATATTTATATTATTTATCAAAAAATGGGTTCTAAACAACCTACAATTTTGAAGAACTTATCAGGACACTACAGGATTCAATGGTTTAATCCACGTACAGGAAAGTTTGTTGACAAAGAACAAATCAATACCGTTACGGATAAATTAACAATCGATGTACCGGCTATTGAGGCTGACAGAGATTGGGTAGTTCTGATTCGAAAAAACTAGAAACTTATTCACCTAAATCAACTAATGATTCACTTCTAAAAATATCATAACATGAGTCATTCTCCATTGACCTTTAACCGTTAATTTAGATTCTTCAATTCAATTTTTCCTTAAAGAAATCTATTGTTCTCTTCCAGGCTAGTTCAGCTGCTTCTTTATCGTATCTCGGTGTTGTATCATTATGAAAACCATGATTGGCATCCGGATACATGTAGGCAGTATATTCTTTACCATGCTCTTTAAGTGCCGCTTCATACGCTGGCCAACCTGCATTAACCCGATTATCCAGGCTGGCAAATTGCAATAACAGTGGTGCCTTAATAGCAGGAACATCTGCAGCTTCTGGTTGGCCTCCATAAAATGGAACAGCTGCTCCCAAGTCAGGAATACGCACCGCCATCATGTTTGAGATCCAGCCTCCAAAACAAAATCCTACTACCCCTACTCTACCGGTACATTCCGGATGCACTTTTAGCGTATCAAAGGCTGCTATAAAGTCTTCGAGCATTTCCTGTCTATCCCTTTGTCTTTGTAAAGTCCTACCTTCATCATCCGTACCCGGGTACCCTCCCAATGGTGTCAACGCATCGGGCGACAGCGATATAAAACCAGCTAACGCTGCACGTCTCCCTACATCCGCAATGTGTGGATTTAATCCCCGATTCTCATGAACCACCACGATACCAGGTAATTTTCCATTCGCATCTATTGGTCTGGAAAGCTGTCCCTTAATCTTACCGCCTCCCTTTGGTGAACTATATTCAATAGTCTCCGTATTAAGACGAGGATCCCCATCTTGAATTTGTTTCTTATCCTGATAATTAGGCAGCAAATATTCCAGAATAGCCGGTACCGTAAGGCCACCAACAGCATAAATGGATACTTTATCCATAAATTCTCTGCGATCAATTTTACTATGCACATATAGATCAAAGAGGTCAAAGACTTCTTGTTTTAGTTCTCCTTTTTTAATTTTATTCATTATGTTTTATTTATTGTAAAATAAACAAAAAACTGAGATATTTACTAATTGAAAATCTTGTGCTAATTGCAGCACCAATTGATTTATTCTTAAATATCAAATACATTTGATACGCCGATTACTCGTTTAATCCCTGGAACTCGCCTCCTCGCATGTTCTTTTTCCATCGATTTTAATTGGATTAATTTCTAGTAGTCAAGATCCAACATGTAACAATGCCACAATTTTTAAACCTCCTTTTTTAGCGTTGAAGAGCTAAAAATCGTTGCCGAAATAATCGATGCCATTTTACCAGCCGCAAAATCAAAATCGGCTGCCGAGGTTTACACACACCATTTTCTGGACACGGAATTTGATCAATGCATACCAAAAGAACAGCAATCCATAATTAAAGAAGGACTGGCCAAGCTTGCATCTCGATTTTCAACATCAAATGATAAAAATCAACTGGTCAATCAATCAGCTTATAATAATGATACGACATCCATCTATTTCAGGTTGATTAAACAAATCGCATTAGTTGGCTTTTTCACATCTCTGGAAGGAATGACCGTAGCCAACAATTATGTAAAATTTCCAGGCGAATTCAAAGGAGATATTAATAGTGACGACAACACGTTGAGCCTGGGAAACACAGATCTTAGATTTTATCAATAAACTATAAATGTGTTTAACCCAAATGGAAAAGCAGCTAATCAAAACACTTAAAAAAGATCAATGGGTCTTCCTTTATTAAAATACTTCGATGGAGTATGGTGAAAAAGAACGCCTCATGCGCACTGACATGCAGAATACAGCTATTGAAATGCTTGAGGCTTGTGATCTGGATTGGGTTCGACCTTTTAATAATGAGCCTCCTCTTGGCACGGTTATTCATGAGATGGGCACAGCCCGAATGGGGCATGATCCCCAAACCTCCTTTCTAAATAAATGGAATCAATCGCACGAGATTAAAAATTTATTTGTTACCGATGGTTATAGCATGGTTTCGTCACCTCCCCAAAATCCTTCCCTGACGTACATGGCGTTGACAGCCAGAGCTTGCAATTATGCGGTTAGCCAGCTAAAAAATGGAGAAATTTAATTTTTCATTTAGTCCAATTCTTTCCGCTAACAAGCATTATATTCTAGCTAAAATCATTACTTTTAAACATGCAAGTTGGACTATTTATTCCTTGTTACGTAAATCAGTTCTACCCCCAGGTGGGGGTTGCTACCTTGGAATTATTAGAACGGCTAAATGTAAATGTTATATACCCTCCGAATCAAACGTGTTGTGGACAGCCGCTTGCAAACAGTGGAATGGAGAAGGAAGCTATTCCTATTTATAAACATTTCGTGGATACATTTAAAGAATTAGATTATATCGTTGCTCCTTCAGCTAGCTGTGTTTACCACATTAGAAAACATTATGACATTATTGAACAGGCCGAGGAAGTAAAACATATCAGAGCCAAAACCCTTGATCTAATCGAATTTTTACATGACGTCTTAGAAGTTAAGAATCTATCGGCCTCTTTTCCTCATAAGGTGGGATTGCATCAGAGTTGTCATGGTTTAAGAGGGATGCGCATCGCTCAATCGTCTGAGAGAGTATTACCGTATTTTTCAAAATGGGAGCATCTACTCTATCAAGTGGAAGGCATTGACTTAATCGAGGTGAATTTCCCGGATGAATGTTGCGGATTTGGAGGCACATTTGCGGTGCAGGAAGCAGCCGTTTCCGGAAAGATGGGTAAAGACAAAGTAAGCGACCACCTTCAAAATGGTGTTGAATATATAACTTCTGGTGACATGTCCTGTTTAATGCATTTGGAAGGCATTATCCGTAGAAATCATTTATCCATTAAAGTGATCCACATTGCTGAAATTTTGAATAGTAGTATTAATTCGAATATTAAAATCTCATGAAGAGGCATCCCCAAATAGCTGCTGAATTTATACGTGATGAACAACGCACCGACTGGCATAATAAGGCTGTTTACAATTTCCGACTTAAGCGGGATGCCATGGTAAAGACAAAACCCGAGTGGGAAGAGCTGCGTCAGCTTGCCTCGGATATAAAGGATAATGTACTTGCCAATCTTGACACCTACCTGGAACAATTCGAAGCAGCAGCTATAGCCAACGGGGTAAAGGTACACTGGGCTGAAGATGCCTTGGAGCACAACAATATGGTCCATCAAATTCTCCAACAACACAATATCAAGCTGGTCGTCAAGAGCAAGTCGATGCTTACCGAAGAATGTGCACTGAATGAGTACTTGGAAGAAAAGGGGATTGAGATCATTGATACTGATCTGGGTGAACGGATCATCCAAATGCGGCAAGAACCACCTAGCCACATCGTAGCCCCGGCTATTCATATAAAAAGAGAAGAAGTTGGAGATTTATTCAGAGAAAAATTAAATACGGAAACAGACAATAATGATCCGACTTATCTGACTCGGGCAGCTAGAAAACATCTGAGAGAAAAGTTCTTGAATGCACAAGCAGGAATAACCGGAGTAAATTTTGCCGTTGCAGAAAATGGAGGCATAGTGATTGTCACCAATGAAGGCAATGCCGATATGGGTGTCAATATTCCTCCACTGCAAATACATTGCATGGGTATTGAAAAAATAATCCCACGATGGAAAGACCTTAGTATTTTTACTCGTTTATTAGCGCCGAGTGCCTCCGGTCAACCTATATCCATTTATACTTCGCATTATTTCAAACCCAAGCCAGGAGGAGAGATGCACATTGTTTTAGTAGACAATGGAAGATCAGCACATTTGGGTAGAGCTGATTATCGGAGTAGCCTGAAATGTATTCGTTGTTCAGCTTGTTTTAATACTTGTCCGGTCTATCGTCGTAGTGGCGGATATAGCTATCACACCTCCATTGCCGGGCCTATTGGTTCTATACTCATGCCTAACCGATCGCTGAGTGAAAACGCCGACTTACCTTTTGCATCTTCTTTATGCGGATCCTGCAGTGATGTATGTCCAGTAAAAATCAATATTCATGAACAATTGTATAAATGGAGACAAGAGATTCATGAGAAAGGATTTACACCCGGCTTTAAAAAGAGAATATTAAAATCAGCCGGAAAAGTACTTGCTGATCCAAAAAAGTTAAACCGAATGGGAAAATGGGCAGGCAAAGCCATAAAAGTTTTACCTCGATTTTTGTTATACAACTCATTAAATGCCTGGGGAAAAAACAGGGAGTTACCGATTCCTCCAAAACAGACATTTTCAGAATGGTATCAACAAAACCGGAAACATGAGTAAGCAAAATATTTTAACCAGCATTAAAAGTGCTAAGCCTTCAACATCAGCGCAACTCCCAAATATTCCTCCGTTTAATCCATTAAAAGGAGACCTTATTGAAATTTTCATAAATCAGATTTCAGCCAATGCAGCCACCGTAATTCTATTAAACCAAGAACAATCGCTCCTGGATTTAATAACCCAAAAATTTCCCACTACAAAAACAATTCTATCATTTATACCAGAGATCGCATCGACCTTCCAGCTTTCTGAAATCGATCACCCTAAACAGCTGAATAATTTGGATCTTGCCATCTTACCCGGTGAAGTGGCGGTAGCCGACAATGGAGCTATCTGGGTGAGTGGAAATGCTTTTATGCCACGCGTCACGCCTTATATTACCCAACAACTAGTAATTATTATAAACAGAAAAAACATTGTATCCCATATGGACCAAGCCTATGAACAAATCAATCTGACAGGCCTTGGTTTTGGAGTTTTCATTTCGGGACCTTCCAAAACCGCTGATATTGAACAAGCGCTGGTCATTGGAGCTCAGGGACCATTAGGTTTGACTGTGATTATAAAATAGCTTTTTTATGCCATCCTGAATTCAATTTAGGATCCGTTTAAGTGAGATCCGTGAAAAGTATTCCCTTATTCAGATAGGAAACAGCAGGTTTTTCGACGTGTCAGTCTGTGCTTAGTCTATATCGGGTTCACTGATTATTTTAGAAGCTATACCACACAAAATAATAGAAACATGAAAATAAAATATCTCTTATACGCGATTTATTGCTTATTTCTAATACGCTGTTCTTCCAGCAATAACCAGCATCTTCAACGGAAGACCACTAAAGATGAAATAGCTATTAGACAAATCCATCAGGATTATGTAGATGGTTGGTTAAGCAATGATGAAGAAAATATTTTGGGTTTATTAGAAGAAGATTCACGGATCCAACCCAACAGCATGACACCGATAGAAGGTAAAAATAATATTCGAGCATTCTGGTTCCCGGAGGATGGCTCAACTACAACCATTAATCAATTCGAAACAGAAATTATCAGTCTTGATGTTAGAGACACTTTAGCGATAACGGTGCATACTTCTTTACTAGATTGGACCTATCAAAAAGATACCATAAAATTCGGAATGATTCAACATGGAATAAATACCACACTTTTTAGAAAACAACAGGATAAAACCTGGAAAATATGGCGGTCTATGTGGACCGATATAGCTGCTGAACAGAAGTAAATTCAACTAATTTTCTAATCAAGGAATTAAAACAAAACTTAGGTATTGGGCAACTCCGACTGTCAATTCCAAAATATACAATCCAGCATTAAAAACGATAAGCTAGCTGGCCCAATCCAATCTGTTCAACTCCAGAAGATAAATAAGCTTCCAGCATAACCGATTGCCTTTAACCAGACAAGTCATAAACTGCCATGCTTACTGAAGCTGCTTGATCCAGCTCTCTATCTACAATATTTCATTTTCCGAAAAATTGCAATGATGGTGGCCCACATTTTTTACTGAGATTAAACAGTCCATGGTTTTCATGGATTCTGCATACGATGCTCAAATTCAGAAAACCTATTTTAATAGGTAATATTTTTATTAAATTTATTAGTATTTGCATTTATGTCACACCAAAATCAACAATATGAATACCAACAAAATTTTAGTAGCTGGGCTGGTTGGCGCTGCCTTTGCTTTCATTTTAGGCTTCTTAACCTGGGGAATTGTACTTAGCGAATTCTTTGAAGCAAACGCAGGAACCGCTACAGGAGTTATACGTGGGGATGATGAGATGCTTTGGATTCCGATGATTTTAGGGCATCTAGCATGGGGATTTTTATTAGCCATCATCTATGGTCGTTGGGCCAACATAAAAACATTTTCTACCGGCGCAAAGGCCGGCGCTGTTTTGGGTTTTTTAATCGCTTTTACATATGATATGATTAATTTAGGATCAACCCACATTTCGAACACCCTCGGAGCAATCGTAGACGTTTTGGCTATGACTGTTGTCACCGCGATCGTTGGAGGTATTGTCGGTTGGATGCTGGGAAGAGGAAATGCTGAATCAGGAGTTTGACACTTATTCAAATCTGAATTATTCCTGGTTATATTAATAATGTGGTATAAATACCAGCTTGATCTTTTATTGCCATGATAAAGGTCAATCTTTCTATTGAGGAGAGTCAAATAATATTATCTATTTTGGGAACTAACTTTACATCGATTCATATTGTCAGTTTATGAAATACTTGTTTTTCAGGGTCTGTCTATTTTATGTTTTTCTATTTTCATTAATGGATCCTGGTATCTCGCAAGTAACCATCAATGAGGTTGTGGCTTCAAACCCAGACTATTATGATGAGGATAACGACACCCCTGACTGGTTCGAGATGTATAATGCCAGTTCTGATTCTATCAATTTATATGGTTATAGCCTTTCAGAAGACAAAGACAAACGGGAACGTTGGGTTTTTGAAAATACTTTTATAGGGCCTAAAGACCACTTGGTGATTTTTGCTTCCGGAAAAAATCGAAAAACAAGTTATAACTATCATACGATCATATCAGTTGGAGATAGATGGAAGTATCACATTCCACATGCCAACACTGGAGCCAACTGGAAACAATCCGCATTCAACGATTCAGATTGGCCTACAGGTACTACTGGCATTGGATATGGAGATGGAGATGATGCTACAGTAATTAATTCAGGAACCGTCTCCGTGTACCTACGAAAGAAATTTAACCTGTCAAGTTTGGAGGATGTATTTTCGTTAATCCTCCATGTGGACTATGATGACGCTTTTGTTGCTTATTTAAATGGGAATGAGGTTGCTCGGAGCAACATAGGACGTCCAGGTCAATTGACAGAATACAATGCTAGGGCATCAGGTAATCATGAAGCGTTAATGTATTCAGGCCAAGCCCCTGATGCATTTATTCCAGAAAATGCAGTTGATTTTCTGATCGAAGGGGAAAATGTTTTGGCGATTCAGGCTCATAATGTTAGTAACACCTCCTCTGATTTAACGATTATTCCATTCTTAACTTTGCAAAAAAAAACGGGCACCAATCAACTAGCTGAAGAACTCAATTTATTTCCACCCCAGCTACACACAGATTTCAAAATAGCTGCTGAAGGTGAGCAAATGTATCTATTTGACCCGGAAAACAATCTAGTAGATTCGATTATCTTACCTGCCATGCCGTCAGGCGTATCTTATGGTCGAAAAACGGATGGCGATGAAACGTTCGTCTTTTTTGCAACACCTACGGCTGATCAACCCAATGGTGGCATTTATTATGAAGGGATAATAACCGACACTGTAAAGTTTTCATTGCCTGGAGGAATCTATAAAAACAATCTAAATCTATCATTATCTGGAACAGGAATGATTAGATATACCTTGGATGGATCTCTCCCAAGTCCTTCATCATCACTTTATACTGAGACCATAACCATTGATCAGAACATGACCGTGCGGGCCAATATTTTCAAGCCGGATTTTCTCTCACGAAATGCCGTCTCGGAAGCCTATCTGATCAATATGAGCCATGACATCCCAGTCATCTCGCTGGCCTTTGACCCTAAGGATTTTTGGGATGATAAGCAAGGCATCTATACTGAAGGACCAGGATATTCACCAATCTTTCCCCACTTTGGATCCAATTTTTGGAATGATTGGGAAAGGGCATTACATCTTACTTATTTTGATGAGCAAGGAAATAAATTATTTGACTCCGGAGCAGGGGTAAAAATATTTGGTGGATGGAGTCGGGGATTTGATCAACGTTCACTATCTCTTTTTGCCAGAGGGAAATATGGATCTCCGGCATTTGAGTTTCCTTTTTTTCACCAAAGAGTACACGATAGTTATCAAGCATTAGTGCTCCGTAATTCAGGTAACGACTGGAATCGAACCATGCTCAGGGATGCTGTATTGACCAGCTTAGTGCAGGATGAAGGATTAGATATTCAAGCTTATCAACCCGTAGCATGCTACTTAAACGGCGAATACTGGGGCATGTACAATTTACGTGAAAAAATTAATGAACACTACCTCGCTATCAATCATAATACTGATCCTGATCAAATAGATCTTTTGCAAAATGATGGTCAAACAATTCATGGGAACAATGAAGACTATATCGAATTACGTAGTTTCATATCTGACAATTCCTTAGTCAATGAAGCTAACTACCAATTTGTAATTGGTCTAATTGATGAACGCAACTTCATCAAATACCAGGTGGCTCAAATATTTTTTGATAATACCGACTGGCCGGGAAATAATAACAAATTCTGGAAAACCATAAATGGAAAGTGGAAATGGATTTTATTTGATACTGATTTTGGATTTGGTGTCTTCAATAAAGAAAACTATAAGAATAATACCCTGGATTTCGCCTTAGAGCCCAATGGACCCGGATGGCCAAATCCGCCCTGGTCTACCCTCTTCTTGAGAAAATTAATCAACAATAAAACGTTTAAAAATCAATTCATTAATTATTTCGCAGACGCATTGAATAGTTATTTTTTACCGGATATCATAAATGCACGAATAGATGCTGCAGCGCGGGTTATCAATAAGGAAGTGCGAGACCATTTAGACCGCTGGTCAGGATCCCTGGCCGACTGGCATCGATTTGTGAGCAATATGAAATTTTTTGCGGATCAAAGACCGGCCTACGCACGAAATTTCCTCCAAGAACGATTCAGATTGTCTGGTCAATATCTTGTGACCATTGAAAACCCTGAAAAACCAGAAGGTTACGTACAGATAAATAGTCTTCAAATAATTGACTCTCTTTGGAGTGGTATTTACTTTGGAGGTAATCAGATAACCATTTCAGCTCATCCCCGAATTGGATTCGAATTCAGTCATTGGAGTAGACCAATCTATTCGGAAGAATCTACATTACATCTTGATTTGAATAAGGATATTACTTTAACTCCTCATTTTAAAACTACCACAAAACCTACTCAGCAAATCGTAATTAATGAAATTAATTACCATTCACCGGATAGCCTGGATGCAGGCGACTGGATAGAAATACACAACGTATCGGATATACCTGTAAATATGTCTAATTGGGTATTAAAAGATGATGACGATACGCATGAGTTCAGATTTCCGGAAGGATTCTTGTTTGAAGAAGGAGGTTTCAAAGTTATTGTAAGAGATTCAGTCGCCTTCAGCACAGTTCATCCCAATATTAATCAATATTTAGGAACTGTGGATTATGGGTTTTCCAGTAGTGGTGACCAAGTTAGGTTGTATGATCACCTAGGTATACTTCATGACTCCGTGCACTACCTCCCAAGTATGCCTTGGCCTACAACTGCAAATGGTGAAGGACCTACCCTTGAATTGATCGATCCGGGATTGGATAATACGAGAGCATCCAGCTGGATTGCCCGAGCAGGTATTGGCACGCCAGGAAAGAAAAATCAAATAGACAAAGTGAGCCATCCCATAATCATTAATGAAATCAATTACCAATCCGCTGATAGTTTGGATTCAGGTGATTGGATAGAGTTGCACAACTATGGAGAAAATTCAATCAATATTTCGAATTGGGTTTTCAGAGATGAAGATGAATCCCACAGTTTTACTTTTCCAACAGGTACTGTGATGGAGGCTAATAGTTATTTGGTTCTTGTCAATGATGTTACCAAATTTAATGCTGTTTTTAGCTCTGTTCAACATTATCCTGACGTATTTGACTTTGGATTATCCAGTAGTGGTGAAGTCTTAAGACTTTTTGACGATCTGGGGTTGCTACAGGATACGGTTCATTATTTACCAGATGCTCCTTGGCCCTTTATTGCCAATGGATTCGGACCTTCCTTGGAACTCAAGGATCCCAAATCAGATAATGCATTGGCAAAGAATTGGATGGCTGTAGAATTAGGTTCACCTGGCCTGGCTAATTCAAGTCTGGTGAGCACGGTTGAACCTGCCCTGGACGACTTTGTTCGAATTTATCCAAATCCATCAAATGGAGTATTTCAGGTTAACCTAACAGATGTGTCTTATGATCAGCTCTTGATGGAGATATTTGACATCGGTGGTCGAAAAATCTTGGAAGAGATTCATCTCAATTATCAAGCCACATTGGTTGTAAATCTAGGCCGAAGCAATGGGCAGTTATATGTTTTAAGGCTAACACTTGATGATCAAGTAGTTACCAAATTAATCGTTGTTAATAAATAAATTTCATCATCACTAAACAATATTTCAATGGTTTATAAAACTGTTTTCTTATGTGCTATAACCATGTGTTTCTTTCTTACTTGCCAGGAGAGTTCAAAGAATGAAACAATTACTACTATTAATCAAGAGGCCGTCATTGACGATGAAAAAATGTTGTTGGGTCCAATAAATTTAATGGGTCTACAACTAGCCGACTATAATACCTGGTTTGATAGTGTCTACTATGAATATGCACCACAAGAATCTACACTAAACAAACTCAAAGAACAATTAACCGGTATCGAAATCAAAAGTTTTATTGGTACTTGGTGCTCGGATAGTCAGCGCGATTTACCCGCACTCTACCGGATTCTGGACGATCTAAAATACAACATCGAAAAGATGCAGGTAGTCGCGGTAAACCGGGATAAAGATCAGCCAGCAGATTTACTGTACGGTTTCAATATTGAATTTGTACCTACTTTTATCTTTTATCGAAATAAAGTAGAAATCGGAAGAGTTGTTGAGATTCCGGATAAAACTTTGGAAGAAGATATGTTGAGTATCCTATCCAAATAATAAGTGATGTTAGCAAAGCTTAGTTATTCCAAGTTACTTATTTATGTCTCCTTGCTCATTCTTTTAATGGCAGGAATACATCTTCTTATCAACGGCACGGATGAGGATGCCATAAGGTTCCTTATTAGTTATTCAGCCAAGTTAAGCGCTTTTTTCTTTTCAATAGCATTCAGTGCTTCCAGTATCTCGTACTTTTTTAATTGTAACTTATCAAGATCACTTTTAAACTACCGGCCCCAGCTGGGATTAACCTTCGGGGTGTTTCATACCTTTCATCTGGGATTTTTGATTTGGCTTCAATCGGCTATTCACCCTGTATTCACCTTAGCAAAATCCAGTTCGTTGATTGGCGGTGGAATGGCATACGTATTTATGTACTTAATGATGCTCACCACATTTCCCTCCATACGATCAAGGTTAAAAACTAAGACGTGGAAAGCATTACATCTAGTTGGTGGGTATTGGATATGGTTTATATTTGTTAAAACTTATTGGAGAAAGGTATCCATACAAAATGAAGGCCTTTTCATATTTGCATTACTCATAATAGTCCTGGTGATCAGAGTTATTTATTATATTAAAGCAAAAAGTCTCAAGTCTAAATTCGAATGAAAACATATTTCAAGGATTCCAAATCTTTATCTTCACTTTTAGAAAGAGCTGCAAACACTACTGAAGAAGGAATAACCATAAGTAGCATGTCACTACCGGATATGCCTTTAGTCTATTTAAACGCAGGCTTCGAAAGATTAACTGGATATAACAGTGCTGATGCATTGGGGAAGAACTGTCGTTTTCTTCAAGGTCCAGATACAGATCCTCAATCCGTCCAGGAAATCAGAACA
>JAHEJC010000105.1 GCA_024639065.1 Lewinellaceae bacterium
TCACCATAATACTGAATTATTTTCCCTTGGTGCAAAGCATGTTGTTCTTCAAATATCCTGCGGTGCTTAGCTCTAACCTTGGCTGCTACTTCCTCATCTCCTTGCATCAAAGCGGTATAACCAACAATATCCGTAAACATAACGGCTACCAGTTGACGTACTTTCTCTACTTTCATTATGTTTCTTTAGGGGCTATGCAAAGTCAAACCGTTAAGCAGTTAAAGATAGCAATTGTGAATTAATCTATAAGAGTGATAATATCGGTAAAAAAAGAAGCAACCAACTTAATCATGGGATTCATCTTTTAATTTCTCAAGCTATGTATGTTCTAAAGAAGAATGTTGATGGACATTATCATTAACTTTATTTGAAATTGTATTTGGTGCATTTCCAACTCATTTACATTTCTGAATGAGTAAAAGGTTTCTTAAAGCTTTTCTGTTCTGGAGTCTTTGGGCTCAAAAAATAAGAAAATGACCTGTGACTGAAATAATTGCCAGTTAACACTAACTTTTCCATTATACCCTTCTCATCCTTAAAATTAAAAATTACTTCAGACCAGATAATGTGATAGCAGGAATCTCTACATTTCTGATTCTTTTTAGCCCTAGTATCAATCGGCTTGTTGGATGTAATTATTCTTTTTTTATTTCATACCACAATTCTACCATTCCGTCTTTATAAGCTTTCACATCTTTCAGATGTAATTTTTCTTCCTTTCCGATATAGTCAAAAAACAATATTCCATCACCCAAAATAATTGGCATGATTGATATTAGAATATCGTCTACCAAATTCAAACGAATGCAGTTTTTGGTAAGCTTAGACCCACCGACTAACCATATATTTGTATACGTTGGTTTTAATCGGTGGTTAACTAGGCTGATCAGATCCCCAGAATAGAATTGAACATTTTTTATTTCTGATTTTAAGTCTCTAGTGGTCAATACGATAACCGGTACATCGCCATAAGGCCATCCAAGCCGGAGCGCATGTTCATAGGTCTTGGATCCCATCACGTAGCATTGGATAGTTTTAAGAAATGCTGTTATGTCCTCTTCAGTAAGTACGATGCCTTTATCGAAGCTATCAGAAGACTCAAGCCAGGATACGCTATTATCTTTTTTTGCAATGAAGCCGTCAAGGCTTGATACCATATGAATGGTTACTTTTGATTCGTATGTCATCATTTCAAATCATGCAAATTTAAAAATGCCAATGAAACAAATGCAGCACCTGGTTGTATTCATCTGAGGCTTTACAATCTACTAATCTGCATTTTCTGTTTCATATTTCTGCCTAATTTCTTCAACTCTAAACTTAACCATTTTCGCAATTAAACCAATCGGTAACGGATGTTCCAGTGGAAATTGAACTGAACCCTTTCCTTGTTTGTATTTTGAAAGTTCATTTGAAAATTTTTCGTGCCCGGTAGGCGTGGCATAAAATCCTATATGTTTAGCAAATCCACCAAAATAGACTAGCGGTTTCCTATGCAATTTATAGGCAGCCATTCCGTACGATATACTTTCGGTTGAATCAGGAGCATTCTCTTTGATGATCTGACGAATTTGTAAAAGTTTATGCTGAATTTCTTTTGAAAATCCAGCGATATAATCATCTACATTATTTACTTCTTTCTTCATCCTTAGATTTTTTTAAATGAGTAATGTATTGAATGAGTGACATAGCGGCCTGATGCCCAGACGTAAAACACATTTACATTTAGGTCCTCCTTTCCCTCTTCTAATTCTTCCGGTCAATAAATCCACCTATTAATCCAGCAATTACCTAAGCCCATTATTATTTTGAATGTTTAGTACTTAATGCATCTAGAAAACTTAGATTACTCTTCCAGTTAACCATCCTTTTAGCCAACTTTGAATAGGTAAATCGATATTAAAGATTACAAATCCGATTGAAAATCTATTTATAAATGAAAACAATTATTGCTTTTGGCTTATCTTCAAAATCTATAAAATCATCGGTATTAGTAGGTCACGAGATGGATTACAGAATAGTTGTTTAAATACCGTTGATAACGATTTAGACAGTTGTTTTATGCATAGAAGATTCAAGGATAAATAAGTATTACGAACTATTTGAATTAATTATGGAGATCCAGGTATCCTAATGCTATTTAGTCAATGTGGATTGCGCTTGGATTCCAAAATCTTCAAACTATCTTCAAAATCAAGATATACCTTTGAAGTATGAAACTATTGCTGGTAGAAGATAATGTTGATTTAGCTGACAATACATCGCAATATCTGACCAAAGAGGGTCATGTTTGCGAAGTGGTTTCCACAGTTAATGAAGCTGAAAGCAAATTAGCAATATTTAGCTATGATATCTTGATTCTCGACCTGATGTTGCCCGATGGTTCTGGAATGGAAATATTACGAAAGTTGCCAAAAGAAGTTAGGACCAATATGGGCTTAATTATTATTTCAGCCAAAAACTCGCTTGGTGATAAGGTAGAAGGGCTCGATTTAGGTGCTGATGATTATTTGACAAAACCTTTTCATCTTAGCGAACTAAACGCTAGATTAAAATCTATTTATCGTAGGAGACATTTCGATGGTATTAAAAAAATTCAATTTAATGAGATCCTGATTGATCCGGATACTCAAGAAGTTACGGTAAATGACGAGCAGATTATTTTGACCAAAAAGGAGTTTGAGCTTCTGTTGTATCTCATTGCAAATAAGAATCGAGTTCTCACCAAACAGACCATTGCTGAACATCTTTGGGGAGACCATGTAGATCTTATGGATTCTTTTGATTTTGTCTATCAACACATCAAAAATTTAAGAAAAAAACTCTCAGCCGCGGGGGCTCAGGACTATTTACAAAATGTCTATGGAATGGGTTATAAATTTAAAGAGCATATTACATGAGTCTGACTTTGAAAACAATATTGTACTATTTCGTAATTGCCATTTTTGTCTTTAGTATTGGTGGTATAGTGGTATACCGGCTTATCTCCCAGGAGATTGCCCAGGAGACGGATTACTATCTGTCACACTCACTGGAAATTATCGAGACACGGCTAGAACGTGCTGTAGAAAGAGGATATAACCTGAATAATCGATTTAATACTAATCAGATGATAATCAAAGAATTATCATCATTACCGGCTGATACTAACATTCATTATTCAGATACCTTGGCTATGCATCCACATCTCAATCAATTGGAAATGATGCGTAAACTTAATGTGGCCAGAGAAGTTAAGGGCAAATTTTTTGATATCACTATCATCGATGTAATTGTTGAAGATTCCGACATTTACGACAGCGTAGTCCAAATCATCATACGACTTTTTGCCCTGTTTGCTTTAGCTACTATTATTGGTACATTTCTGATGTCACGGAGCCTGTTACAACCCTTTAAAGAGACCCTTGAGAATATTAAGAAATTCAAGGTGATGAGCTCTGAACCAATCGCATTACCGGCTACAACAACCAAAGAGTTTTCACAGCTCAATAAATTCTTACGTGAAATGACCAGCCAGGCTCAGCAGGAATATCAAATCCTCAAAAAGTTTAGTGAGAACGCATCTCATGAAATGCAAACTCCCCTGGCCATTGCTGCCGGAAAATTGGATCTTCTGACCGACAGCGACAACCTGACGGAAGAACAGTTTGGATTAGTCACTTCGGCTCAGCGATCATTGAAAAAATTATCCCAACTGGGCCAAAGCCTATCGCTTTTATCTAAAATTGAAAATCATGAATTTAGCCGGGGCGAAAAAATTAATGTGAGTGAACTAGTTGATGAAGCTTTGCTGAACTTCAAGGAGTTGTTTGATATCAAGAATCTTTCCGTGACAACAAATATTCAGGGGAAAATATTCAAGGATTTAAATCCACATCTGGCCACTATTTTAATAAATAATCTTTTTCACAATGCTATCAGACACAATATCGAAGGTGGCCGCATTCGAGTCATAATGGATGACCACCATTTGACCATTAGTAATACCGGTGCTGTACCTGAAAAGCCAACCGAAAGGATGTTTGATCGATTTGAAAAAAATAATCCCCAAAGTGACTCTACAGGCCTCGGCCTGGCCATCGTCAAAGAGATTTGTGACTTTCATAATATAAAGATTGACTATACGTATAATATTGAACATCAAATAAATATATATTTTTAATCCACTATTTTTCAACTTCAAATTTTCCTCAAAATGTGTATCAATTTCCTTCAGACTCCTGGCATATCTTTGTATTAAAATATTAAAAGAGCAATCATGATAAAAACAGTTTTGATTTCCTTCACGCTAATTTTTAGTTACGGCTTGTTAATGGCCCAAGGTACTTCTCAAATTGCTGAGAGCAGTGCCAGGACAGAAATCCAGGACAGAGGAAAAGGAATGATCATTGGACAGGTAATAGACCGGGAAACTCAAACGCCTCTTGATTTTGCTACTATCACTGTCTTAACAAAGCAAGACTCTTCTATTGTGACCGGTAGTATTTCTGAACTTGATGGCAAGTTTGCCATCGAAGTGGTATATGGAGAATATTTGATCAAGGTCGAATTTATTTCGTATCAGGAAGTCTACATTAATGATGTAGTTTTGAGTTCAGGAAAAAAACTAGTAGACTTAGGAGAAATTTTCTTAGAAATATCGGCCCAGGTTCTTCAAGTAATAGAAGTGGTAGGAGAGAAAAGTGAAATGTCTTTTGATCTGGACAAACGTGTTTTTAACGTAGGAAAAGATCTTGCCAATAAAGGAGGATCGGCTGAGGAAATACTGGATAATATACCATCAGTGACTGTAGATGTAGACGGAAATGTTTCATTACGAGGAAGTGAAAATGTCCGTATCCTGGTGAATGGCAAACCATCCGGACTGATAGGGGTAGGTGATACTGACGGTTTGAAATC
Source organism: Lewinellaceae bacterium (assembly GCA_024639065.1). Lineage (GTDB taxonomy): Bacteria > Bacteroidota > Bacteroidia > Chitinophagales > Saprospiraceae > JAHEJC01. The sequence continues at coordinate 4,900 of JAHEJC010000105.1, forward strand.
GTTGCCAGCAGGAATGATCGAAAAGGTAGAAGTCGTGACCAACGCATCTGCTCGATATGAAGCATCAGGTACTTCAGGTATCATTAACATCGTGTTGAAGAAAGATCATCAAAAGGGAATAAATGGCTCCTTTGATATTTCGGCTGGTTTACCAAAGCGCTATGGGGCCGCAGTAAATCTAAATGCACGTAGCAAAACGATAAATTGGTTTCTTAATTATGGATTAAGTAGCCGTACAGGTCCAGGTTCGGGATTTACCAACCAGGAATTCTTCAACGAGAGTGTACAATATCCATTTAGCGACCAAATCCGCACTTCAGAAAGAGGAGGAATATCAAATAGTTTCCGAGGAGGGTTTGATTTATATCTGAGTGATAAAGATATCCTCACAGCGTCTGCTCTTTATCGTATTGGAAATGACTATTCTGATGCTTTAACTGAGTTTCGTGATTTCGATAGAAATCGTGTCTTACGTGAAATCTCTGAGCGAACACAGGACGAAACGGAAGAAGAGACGGATGCAGAGTACGAACTTAACTATGAAAGAAAATTTGACCGCGAAGGTCAAAAATTTACTGCTGAACTTCAATACCAAAATAGTGAAGAAACTGAAGCTGCTGATTATATCCAATCATCATTTAATGCGGATGGATTCCCATTGGGTACTGATATTTTAAGACAACAATCAAAAAATGTAGAAAGTAATGGAACTTTTCTCTTGAAGGCAGATTACGTGCAACCATTAAGTAACGATCGAAAAATTGAACTAGGTACCCGGAATTCAATTCGAAGAATAGGAAATGATTATTTAGTAGAAGAACTTGGAAATGGTGATTGGTACCGCTTGGAAAATCTTAGCAACAATTTTAACTACGAAGAAAACATTTATGCGGCCTATGCAATCTATGCCGCAAAGTCCGGTAATTGGTCATATCAGGTCGGCCTTCGAGGTGAACATTCACAAGTATTAACAGAACTATTGGAGACGCAGGAAGTGAATGATCGGTCATACACCAATCTATTTCCTAGCGGGCACCTTAATTATGAAATTAATAAAGGAAATGCATTGCAATGGAGTTACAGTCGTAGAATCAGTCGTCCAAGGTTCTGGTATCTAAATCCATTCTCTACTTTTTCAAATAACCGAAACATTTGGGGAGGGAATCCCAATCTTGATCCTGAATTCACAGATTCGTATGAAATGGGATACTTAAAATATTGGGATAACGCCACACTAGGAAGCAGTCTGTATTATCGTCATACAACCGGTGTCATCGAGCGCATCGCTAGAATTTCAGAGGATGGTATAACTACCCGTACGCAACCGGAAAATCTAAGTACCCAAAATTCCTATGGTTTAGAATTTACAGGATCGGTCGATATTAGTAAATGGTGGCGTCTCGATGGCAGTCTCAATATATTCAGCCAAGAGACTAGAGGCCAGGTGGATGACATCATTCTAGAAGCAAAAACATTCAGTTTTCAAAATAGATTGAGTTCAAAAATCAAATTCTGGAAAGATGCAGAGTTTCAAACAAGATTATGGTATAGAGCACCGGAAACAAGGACTCAAGGTAAGAGAAAAAGTATGTACAGTCTTGATCTTGGTTTTAGCAAAGATGTGTTAAAAAAGAAAGCAACTATTACTGTCAGTGTTCAAGATCTGCTCAATACCCGCAAATATCGTTATGAGACCTTTGCTAATGGTTTCTATTCTGAGTCAGAATTCCAAAGAAGAGCTGGTCAAACCACTATTAGCTTTAACTATCGACTTAATCAGAAGAAACAAAGACAGCGTGATGATCGTGGAGGGGGAGGCAACGGTGGAGATTATAATGGAGAGTTCTAAAGCCAGCATGCATTCATTTAAATCTAAGCTCATATTAAAATTAATAAACGAGCCGGTTCGGGAAAACCCATCCGGTTCTTTTTTGTGTCTGGTAATCGATAAGACCACCAAATAGAAAAAAAAGGATACTCAAAAAACTCGTCAATAATTTTATTAAACAGGATATCCAACGCAGTATGGCTTCACGCGCATGGAATAATTACACTCCTTAATTCCCTACTATGTTGTATTCCAGACTAAATATCCTTTTTGCGTAATCCCCTTAGGGCAGGCCTGCTGGTGTGGATAGCAAATATGGAGTCAACCGTGCAGGTACAAAAATTAGTGAACTTTACAAGCCATGCTACTAAATGGCTTCGGATAGCTACTTTCCCAAAGAAATTCGAACTGTGGATCTGCCAAAAATCAAGTAATACAATGCCTGTGATAGGGAATACTAGGTAGCTTTGTGAGAGGTGGGGCGGTGACTATTAGCTTCCCTCAACTTATCTTGAATTCGAGGACCAGGTAGGGTGTAAATGTCATTAAGGATAGTCGATCCCCTTACTTTTTGCACTATATTGGTTCCACTTATTTAATTATTTGTCCAAATAAGCAGAATACATCCAAACCAATTTTTCTTGTTCTCGTATATAGTCGCTCATTTGAGCGTTTGTGCCTTCATCATTGATGTCTGCTGACAAGTTGAGAATATGCCGCTGTTTTGCCAGTAGGGTCTTGAAAGCAGCAAGTATTTCCTCTATTGCTTTAGATCCATTTGATACTTCGTTGCTTTCAGGTATTCCTGATTTCTCAAGGTAGTCTTTAAACTTGTGTTGGGGTACGTGTCCAAGTGTTAGAATTCTCTCCGCTACTTCGTCTATTTTTAGGAACAAGTCATTGTATAACTCCTCAAATTTTAGATGTAGTTCAAAAAACTTGTCGCCTCGAATATTCCAATGATACCCTCTGGTATTCTGGTAAAAGATCGAATAGTTGGCCAGCAAGTCGTTTAGTAAGTCCGCTAATTCCATGCTCCGGTCAGCATCGAGTCCAATTGAATTTAAGTTATGCATCATCATTATTTTATTTCTGTAAGTTAATTTCTATTCCTCTTTTGCGATATGAATTCTTTAAATAATTTTCAATTGCACCCAAAGGACCAATATAACAGAACCCACCAAATCGAACGTCAAGTAGCTAAAATGTAAAGCAATTTACTGGAACTATTGTTTTTATTCAAATCAATCAATGTATGTTGAATATAAGTTGTACAATAATAAACAGCATGGTCAGAAAAAGTGTTTATAGATTAGTCAATTCTAAAACAAGCAGGATCATTAATACAGCTCAAAAGAAGATAGTGGCTTTTCAAGCATGATTGCTCGACTAAAGTAAAAAGTATGCTTGGGAGTACTGTCTAACTCGACCCGACCTAATTATGCTAGGAGTATTGTCAAGACCAGCTTACACTGTAAGCAAGAAGCCTATTAGTAGAAGAAAAACCTGCCTTCCGTACAAGACTATTGAGGACACATGCTCCCAAAATTAGCCTGGTGGACCGATCGAAGCTTTATTCATTACGCCCAGCTCTTTTTGTAAATTCTAATCACCCCCTTAATATCTACCTCGATCGAAACTATTTCGATACAAGGTTTATCAGGTTGTCTAAACTTGTTTTAAAGGGTGGTCCGCAATGTACAGCCCGGTGATCTTCATACAGTGTGGGGCATGCGGGATTATTCTTTTTTAGAGTTACCCACTCTTCCCATTTATTTTCATATTCAAGGATTAGGTCTTTGGTCATTTCTATGTTCAATTCTTGTCCTTTTTCCTTTTCAGCTTTCATGATCTGCATTTGCCATATCAAGGTTATGATCTCATATTTTATGCGTGCGTAGGTGGTAGATACTTGCAAAAAAGCCTGATCGTCAATATCTGGCATTTTTATTTCGTAGGCAAGTTGCTCTAACTTTTCCCATTTTTTCAGATTTTCGATTTTTTCCAAGAGCACCTCCTCTTTAATCTCTCTATCGATTACTTCTTTCAAATCAATCGCTGTGAGGTACTGATCACGACACCACCAGGGATCGGCATCAAAATAACGGCTTGCCTGTCCGTAGTATACAGCATCCGTCGAAAGAAGACACAATTCCCTAAATTTTTGGGCATCTGCATCGGATAGTTTTAAGTGTTTTTTGGCATATTTATAAAATATTTCTTCTTCATTTTGTTCCGGATTTAGGACAAAATCTCTGACCACAAATTCATTGAGGTTCATCCAAAGTTCGTTGTCAAAGTAAGGGCCTACCCATCCATCACCGCCGGTCCAAATCCAGAAGCCTTTGATGTTTGGATCGTTAATTAAATCTCTAATTCCCTTCTTTTCGTCCATCTCTGACCAATTATTGATGATCCCTTTACCAATGTAATAGGGATGACTGTTATTGCCATAACATCCAGCCTGGTTCATAGATATCTCGACTATTTGCTGATGATTTCCCAAACCAATCGTCGTATTAAATGGGAAACCTCTGTTAAAGTCATAATTGACATGCTTTATGCAAAAGTACAGCAGTGCATGGGGTTCCACCTCATTGGTAACTTTTAAGTAAAACGTTGGATTAGTATGAAAATATCCAAAGTCCCAGGTACGATAGAAAAGCTTTTTGTTCCGCTTTACGCAAACTTCATCTCTTAAAAGATTGATCATAATAGCATGTTCTTCGGGAGTCCTGGCTGGTGTTTCCCCACTGTGAAATGGAGTATCGTGTAAATAGGTTTCGCCATGTCTAATAGTAAGTCCACCTAAATTGGGGAAGCGCATAAATATCTCTTCAATCTGAGCCCTTAATAATTCCTGAGTTCTTTCCCTTTTGATAGACAAATGACTATCTATCTTCATTTCTTCTCCGTATTTTTTTGTAATGGACATTGGGAGCACCAGCACATCAGTAAAGGGATAAAGAGGCATTGTTGACCTCTCTGCATTGTTTAGGAGCATTCGAACTTCTGATGCATGACGTTCTATCCAAAATTTCTCTTCGGATTTTTCAGGAATAATGTTGTCCTGCCAAAAATCATATGTTAGCCCACACTGAACTTCCATTTTGGGGACCTGTCCTGTATATCCCATAGCTTTTAGATAGGCCGGTTCAGTATATTGAGTCTCCCATTTTGGCTCACCCGGATTATGGTAAACCATATTTAGTAGAACATCATATCGCTTGGAATCCTCTTTAACCAGGCAACTGGCAAAGAAAATTATGACCAGTAGATATAGAATTCTTTTTAACATACCATTAGATAAATTTTACTATTAAACTTTTAATCTATAATGTTTTTCAGTTCGATTCAATGGGGCAAAATGTCAAAGTATGATGTGTGGGATTGTCGGGAGCATAACTTTTCGATTGGTTAAAGTACAACCTCGCCAGCAGACCGACACCTCGATTTTTAATTTACGTTTCGCTGTGGACTTTTTAATAACCACCATACTTTCATAAGACTTTAAACCTATTCATTCATAGGGTGTTTGCAAGCTAACTTATTACTTTCTGATCTCATAGGATAACTATATTAGCTGTCGAAAAAGTAGCTGTCAGCGATATCGGTAAACAATTACACGTTGTATTCCGGCGGTAGTACTGCGAAGTGAAATACTATTACCCTGTCCGGTATCATCTCCGGCAAGAAGTCGTCCAGGCTTCCACTTCCCTTCAATAAACTTGCCTTCCTCCACTGTAGCTAAACCCACTATGGGAGGTCCATCCGTGAGGGGGGAAAAGGTAATCGACAGACCAGATCCGGCCATGTAGAACTCGTCCGGCCCTGTGGCAATAAAGATACCATGGGGATCCGGAGTATCCGTGTCGTCGTCTGCTCTCCCAGCCCTGCTCCCGCGCCTTTGAATATGAAGCGTGTAGCCACCTAGTTCTATTTTTTGAGACGGCGTAATACTCCCAAGTACCGCGCCTGCTACATTTCCCTTCGTTTGATGCTCCAAAATCATAGGGGCTAGTTGAGCTAATATTGCATAGCTATTACCAAGATCTTCGTTAGCAACAGAAGGTCGATCAATGCCAAATGGTGCTACACCGATAGCATCATGATGCCCTATTGCATAGAACACATCCGCTGCACCCTCAGCACCCCCGCGCATTTCTGGTACGAATAGCGGATTGTCGTTGCGCACATACTTATCGGTCCATTCCTTGAATCCAAAATAGATATCTGGTGCCAGAAAGTCTAATTGAGGTCCTCCAGCACGCCAGATATCCGCAGAGTGCGGCAATGGTCCACCACTGTTATATTGTCCAGGCGCATAGTTAGTGCGGATCAGGGCGGCATTTGTGAACATAGGTAAATTGTATTCGGCTTTCCCTGCTTCAGTCATTTTGCCAATATATTTTGCATAATACCAAGCCATGAATAAATCATCGGTTTCTAATCCGGGACCAAATACATCTTCCCAGGAACCTGAGGACTTGAACCCTGCTGCCAACCATCTCACTTTTAGTTCCGGAGCGATGGTCTGATGATTCTTCAAAAGGTATTCCATGAGCTCTTGAGGAACAGGATTGGTATATGCTGTATTGGCTACTGCTGAATGATCCCGGGCATCAGGAATCACTCCAACCTCATTTTGTACCTGCATCATGATCACTGTATTCTCCTTCCCATCAAAAGCTTTGAGATGGCGCATGAGGGCTACATAAGCCCGGGTATCCGCTTTTTGATTCTCTTCACTCAATGGTGTAAGGCGTTCTGTGCCTGAGCCATCTCGAAGAAGAACTCGGGGAAACCGTTCAAAATCCTTCTTGACCCAGTCTGGGGCATAGCTGGACCAGGTATTTTTCCAACTTCCAAACCAGAGCAAAACCAAACGCATATTATATTCACGAGCCTGTTTTATAACACCATCGATGATATCATATTCATATTTACCTTCGGCCGGTTCAAACTGAGCCCAAGATACTGCTGCTAGTACTGTATTAAGGTTTTTTCCCTTCAGATCCGACCAGAGGGGTTCAAGAAATTCCAGGCTGGTTGCAGAATTATTAAGCAATTCGCCTCCCAATATTAGGTAAGGTTGATTATCTACAATCAATTGCTTGGTGTTCCCATTTTTTTTCAAATGAGGTATTGATTTTTGGCCGATGCTTACAAATGGTATGCAGGCAAAAATCATGTAAAGTGTTATTTTGTTTGAAATCTTCATATGATCATCATTTAATAGAGGTTATGCAATTAAATTTGGATGCTCGCTACCCTAGTAATAAGGGGCAACACTTCATTCCGTTGGTTGTATTGAAGATATAAAATTTATGTTATGGCGAGAACCGGTAAATAAAATTCGATTTTTTTCGAATCATCTCTTTTTGCAAGTAAACCACACTGGAATTTGTGATTTATTATTTAAATCTATTTTCAGCGAGTAATTATTAGCGTATTTCTCTAAATATTTTATCATTGGTTATTGGTTGATTATTAAGCAGCACAACGGTTTCGCCATGCCGGTCGATCATCCCGAAGCGTGACTGATGTGGTCATAGCATGTTTTGGCATTTTTATTCTGTTCGAAATTTTGGTGTTCGAATTTCTTCAAGACAGTTCGAATTCGGTTTTAAAATTGGGTTGTTGAAAAAATCATTTACAGCTTTCATTGCACATTGATTACTCCAATTTGTTGTCGGTGTGTGCTTCCAACCTTCAAATATTAAATGAAAACAACTTATCAAGTTCTTGTTCATTCTACTTGCCCACTTTGAAGGAGTTATCTCGTCATATTCTCCACTAATCAATAATACAGGCACCTCACTTTCAACAGGTTGATTTTCAATCGCTGATACTTTTTTTACATCCCAAATATCACAAATGTATGGTTCGATGGTTGCAGGAGATAATCCTTCAATTTCGGGGTATTCGTAAGTTTCATTTTTAATAACATCTTTAGAATTGAACGGATGTTCTTCTGCACACCATACAGAAAATCGCATGCCTATACCTGAACCATTTCCATATACATTGAAAAGGTTGGACAATTGTTCTCTTACCAAACTCAAATCATTGTTTAAAATTTTGTTTATTTCAAATGGTATATTAATTACATCACTTGTAGAAGCTGAGGAGAATATTGTAATCAAATCTTTTCCTTTCAGATAAAAGGTTTCTGTTTTATCGTTTTTCGGATTGACTACATTTACGACCAATGGATTGATCGTTTTATCTTTTAAATATTCAAAAAATCGTTGCTTTAAGTTTGGAAAAACCTGCTCACATTCAATATCATTCTTACAATCATTTAGTAGATTTTTCAACGCTTGCAATAGATTACCAGTACTCTCTTCGTCAAAACTCACTTCTAATGGTAAGGGCGAGTCCATTACCACACTTCTTATACCTTTTGGATAATCTCTGAGCATAACTTGAGCAATTTTAGTACTATAAGAAATAGTAAGCAAATTATATTCTTGAATACCCAATACATTGACCAAATCATGTATATCTGCTGCAATTTCATTGGTATTATATCCATTTAAGTCAATACCTTTTGAAACCAATCTTTCCCTGCAAGCCCTAGTTGCACTTTCAAAAAGGCTATCCGATTTGTTTATATAAAAATTTGGAAGATTTGATTCGTACACTGCCTTAGACCACTCAGGACAATCTAAGTGTGGTTTAGCATAATAATTTCCTCTTTGTTCAACTAGAATAAAATCTCTATCATCCAAATATTTGTAATAGTTCATATATTGGGCAGAAGACATAGTCGTGGAGCCCGGACCACCAACTGTATAGACTATTGGGTCAGGTTTCGGATTTTCACTCCTACTTTTGAAAATATAGACTGGGATTTTTATGGTCTTACTATTGGGGGTTGTCCTATTTTCAAGAACTTCTAAATACCCAAAAGTAAATTTCTGTTTTCCTGCAATCTTATGTGTTGTTTCTTTTGATTCTTTAAAGGACGGAATGAAATCGCTCCTTAGTTGACAGATGGAAAAATTTGAAAGTAACAACCCAATTAATATAATCCATTTTTTCATTTTTCTCATTCTTAAATTGTCCATGACTCAATCCTTTACGCTCGTTCTAGCTCTAAACAAAGAATCAATACACTTCCCATTCATGCACACCACCTGACACTCCGTCTTTGAAGGTCATTTCTAATCTTAGCGCTGATGTTTTTACAGGTTCAAATTGAATTTCTGTCCATCCATCTTTTATAATAGTTATACCTTCTGGCGTATAGATCGAACGCCATTTGCCATCGTCTAAATATTTCAATTCTATGGATTTTGGAATACGGCATCCTCCTCCGGTATCCTCATCGTCAAAAAAATAGATCCGGGCAGTGCCTACTTGTTCATCTTGAGGAAAATCATATTGCAACCAAACGGTAGATCCGAATTCCGGCCACCAGTGTACAAAGGTACTTTCGTTATCCGCAGAAGATTTAACTTCAAACTGATCTGCGATATTTTGAATTTCACCTTTCATTCCTTCTGAAGCTTTTGGTTTTGAAAGAAAAGCGAGGCTTGGCTGAGCTATTTCCCTTGCAGTATTTAAAGTATGTGGCAGCCATACCAACATATTATCCTTTCCTCGATTGGCCCACATAAAATACGGGATAGCTTTAAGAGATATTTTATCTAATTCTGCTTCCGTTTGATTTATTTTCTTTGCTACTAAGTAACCATTAAAATTTAAAGTCAAAATGCCTCCAAATAATTGATTATCAAATTTCTCATGTATCGAAACTGTATCTGGAACAAGTAAATTTAGAATACGGTCATCAGTTTGGTCCTTACCTTCTAAACAATACACGATAGGTCCTCTTTTTAGAGCATAACGTTCTTTATCTAATTCAACCAAGTCATTAGCCTTAATTCTTTGAGGTTTCATTGGTAGGTCAATTTCTATAAAATCTCCTTTTTCCCACGTACGAGAAATTACTGCAAATCCTTTTTCTTGCTTGGTCTGAATAAGTTGGCCATTTAGTTTTATTAAAATCTGATCACTAGAATTATTATGTACAGTATATAAATCCAGTGGCGCTACCTCCCCTTTGGCCCAGCCAGGAATTCTTACGTAAATGGAAAACGCCGAAGCTATTTCTGGATCAATTTTTAGATTGATTTTTCCCTCCCATGGGTAGTTGGTTTCTTGCCAAATATGAACTAACGAAGTGCCACCTCCTGCATGTGATTGTTTAATGGTCGTTTGGCTTGCGGCATATTGGTTGAAGTAGATATCATTTCCTTTCTGTCCATAGAAAAGGCCTGGTAATGAATTATAAAAACGGCTTAGATTGGGAGGGCAACAAGCACATCCAAACCATTCGGCACGTTCCACATTTTTCCGGCTTTCCAATGGATTGGGATAGAAATAATGATCACCGGATAAAGAAAGCCCAGCATTTAAGGCATTATAAATGGTCAATTCTAAAACATCCAGGTATCGACTTTCACCAGTTAGTTGAAACATCCGTTGTGACCATAAGGCAAAGGCTATCGATGAGCAAGTCTCGTTGTAAGCTGTATAATTAGGTAGATCGAAAGCACCTCCAAAACCTTCATTTGCTCCTGTTGCACCAACACCTCCAGTGAGGTACATTTGGCTACTTACGATGTCTTCCCAAACTGCTTTCATGGCTTCATCATATTCATCAGTACCTGTTAAAGCGGCTACGTCGGCAGCGCCCATAAACATATAACCCAACCGAACAGCATGACCTACTGCCTTGCGCTGATCTTTTAGCTTTTGATGATTTTGTGAATACTCGTCTCCATAGCCACGAACGTCGAGAAAGTATTTGGCGAGATTTAACCAACGGTCGTCTTTCGTCAATCTATACAGTTTAATAAGACCAACTTCTACCTCTTGATGTCCTGGTGCTTTTTCCAATTTTCCAGGCCCGAAATCTTTATATACTAATTCTGCATTTTTAAGCGCAATATCCAGGAGGGTTTTCTTTCCTGTAGCCTCATAATACGCCACGGCAGCTTCATACAGGTGTCCGGCATTGTATAGTTCATGGCTCAACTGATCTACGTTTTCCCAACGGCTGCCTTCTAACCATTTTAGATTTCGTGGTTGGTTGACTATATCCATGTATTGCTGCTGCCCAGTCTTATTTTGAATAGTTCTCCAGGTGTAAAGGTATCCGTCATCTTCCTGGGCATCACCAATTAATTTGATCAACCGGTCCACCTCAGCTTCCAATTCAACATCAGGATATACTTTTAATGCGTATGCAGCACCCTCGATACTTTTAAAAATATCGGTATCATCAAATGGATATTGTGTGCAGATTTTGCCTTCTACTACACCTGCAGCGATTTCAAATTGTTTAACCCGAAAAGTTTCCTCATTCTTTTGAAATGTTGCAGGAATAGTAACTTCTCGTGCTGTTTCTATACGAGGTTTCCAGAATGAATCTTCCATTTGCACTTTATCAAATGGAATAGGTTGGATCGGGTAATCATGCTGTGAAAAGACTTGAGTTGAAAGCGTAAGACATATTACAGTAAAAAGAGATTTGAAAAACATATAATTAGATTTTTTGTAATCCTTATAAATCATAAGCATATTTGCTCTAAATGCTGAAAACGTTCCGTGCATATCAGATGGCCGTCCAAAGGGAGGCTAGCTCGATATCCAGTGTTAGCCCTTTCGTTATTCATTTATTTTGATTCATCTCAAAATGCCATAATTAGGTCCAGTGGCTTTTTATACTATTTCCAAGGGTCACTATAAAGCAAGTTTTAGAAGCATTGATCATGTTGTCAATTAGCGTCTCTGTTTCTTTGAGTCTTTCAATAATCTGCTGACGTAGCCACCAGTATTCCGCTGTCCGCCGTCCGTTAACCCTATACCTTTTACCCTTTCCCTTTTACCTGAATCATAGCTGGCTCATTCCAATCAAAACAATAGCCGATGTCGCCAGCAGCAACCCACCGATTTTCATTTTGTTGACGGATTCTTTGTACAAAACAATACCGACAATTGCAGTCAACAGTAAAATGCTCACACTATTAATCGGAAATAGTACAGATCCCTCCCACCCTCTTTTCAATAAAACTAACAACAAGTAGATGGTTAGAATATTTGGTAGTCCTAATATTAGTCCACCTGTCAAGTCTCGTTTATTGATGAATGGTTGGCCTTTAAGACTCCGGAAGACACTAAAAATCAATCCGAATATCCCGGCCATGCCGAATGCAGAAGCTGTAAAGAGCAGTCCATCTTCTCCGACTAATTCCGCAACTTGCACATAGTAAAGATCAATCTCAATCATCCCACTCAGGACAAAGGTGAGGATCGGTAATAACAACCACTTGCGAGGGAAATCATGCTGCATATTTTTCGTTGGGTAATTAACCAGTATAATGGCTAAAATGGCCGCAAGGATTCCACCGATCTTCAGCCAGCCCAGCGATTCACCATACAGCGAAACGGCAAAAATCACTGGGATGATTAGAGACATCTTCTGGATTATAATGGTTAGAGCCACTCCACATTTTTGAAAAGCTAATGCCAGGATATTAAAACCCGTAATAAATAATAAGGCCAGGATTAGAGCATATAAAAACCAGGGCCGGGCAAATAAATCCACGGGGATCGAAAACGATCCAATGGCCAAAGAGGAAACAATTACACAAACACCATAATTAACAACTATCGCATTATGATTGTCCACTTTGTATTTTGTAAACCCTTTAAATACAACAGCCAACAATACATTACATAGAATACATAGCAGCAAAATCCCCATCGTCCGTAAAGTTAGTAAATCCAGCGTATTAGCGTATTAGCGTATTAGCGTATTGGGGTATTGGCGTATTGGCGTATTAGCGTATTGGCGTATTGGCGTATTAG
>JAHEJC010000106.1 GCA_024639065.1 Lewinellaceae bacterium
GTGGTTCGGCAGATGTATGATATCGGAATTGGTTCATTGACTATTGTGGGTCTAATATCTGTTTTTATTGGAGCGGTCACTGCCTTACAATTTGCCTATCAATTGGACGGCACCCTTGTACCGACCTATTACATCGGATATATTGTTAGAGACATTGCGATTATCGAATTAGCCCCTACCTTTACCTGCTTGGTTTTAGCTGGAAAAGTGGGTTCTAATATGGCTGCAGAGTTGGGAGGTATGCGTCAAAAAGAACATATAGATGCAATGGAAATCATGGGTGTAAATACTTCCTCATTTCTAATAGCTCCTAAAATTCTGGCAGCTGTAGTAGTGATTCCGTTATTAGTATTTACGTCCTGTATCTTCTCTATTGGAGGTGGTTACCTCGCTGCAGTGCCCACCGGAATGGTTACACATGCTCAATATGTTCAAGGTTTAAGATCGTTTTTTGATCCATATAATGTAACCATTATGTTGGTGAAATCAGTCGTATATGCTTACATACTAACCTCCGTCTCCTGTTATCAGGGATATCATGTGAAAGGAGGAAGTATTGAACTTGGACGAGCTAGTACCCAAGCGGTGGTAATAAGTTCAATTTTAATCATTTTATCAGATTATGTAATTGTACTGCTATTCTACTAAACTTTTGATTATGATTAGAGCAGAAAATATATCCAAATCATTTGACGATGTTGAAGTGCTTCATAGTATCAATCTGACTTTTGAAGCAGGAAAAACCAATCTGATAATTGGACGAAGTGGAGCGGGAAAAACGGTATTACTCAAAATGCTAGCAGGTTTACTTGATTCTACCACCGGGACCGTATGGTATGATGATACTAATTTTTCAATACTCAATAAACAGCAGCGAAAAAAAATTCGTCTGGAAGTTGGCATGTTGTTTCAAGGTTCTGCACTCTTTGATTCTATGACCGTTGAAGAAAACATTCGTTTTCCACTTGATATGTTCTCAAAATCAACGCGCAAAGAAAAAGTAAATCGAGTCAATGAATGTTTGGAAAGGGTAAATTTGGAAAGAATAAATAGTAAATATCCGAGTGAAATAAGTGGAGGTATGCAAAAACGGGTAGGCATTGCCAGGAGTATTGTATTGAATCCTAAATACCTATTTTGCGATGAACCAAACTCAGGACTTGATCCAAAAACTGCCATCCTTATTGATAAATTAATTTCCAGTATTACGGATGAAAATAACATTACCACAATAATAAACACCCATGACATGAATTCAGTCATGGAGATTGGAGAAACCATAGCCTTGCTTCACAAAGGGACATTAGCGTGGACGGGGTCGAAAGAGGAAGTTCTGCAAAGTGAAAATGAGTTCCTCCACGATTTTATCTTTGCTTCCCCATTCTTGCAAAAATTGACCGACCAGCTTACTAAGTAATAAGCCAACATTGGTTTTTTAGAAATCCTTGATAAAGGCGGTTGATAAAATGTTCCTTTTCTTATTGCAGCTCTTCTTAAAAGAGAAAAGCCCGAATTTGCCGAAGCAAATCCAGGCTCTCTAGACTAAGGTCTCAAAATAAGAAAACTACTTCTTTTGGTTATGAAACCATTATCTTTAGGTAGTAGTTCTTATGACAACAACCCTAGAATTGACACCCAATTTGGTAAAATCAATAACTATGCCAAATCTAGAATTATGTGAAGCCGTCTTCTTCTTATGGTATTACAAACATAAAAATAAATTTTATTAACCAAAAGGACTATTGTGTTTCTTTTTCAAGCTCTTTTAGTCAGCTAATAACATGAACGCTTTAAAGGTTACAATTACCGGGCCGGAAAGTAGTGGAAAAACTACTTTGTGTCAATCCTTGGCAGAATATTATCAAATTTCGGTCTCACCTGAATATGCCAGGATTTATTTAGATCAATTAGGCCCAATAAAATATACCCATGAAGATCTTATGATTATAACACGCCACCAGATCAATGAGTGGGAAAGGATCGAATCCGAACTTCAAAAAATATACATTCAGGATACGGATCTTACCGTTCTCAAAATATGGGAGCAGGATAAATTTGGAATCGTGTCGAGTTGGATTGAAGAAGCCTGGAGAGCTGAAAAAACAGATGTACTTTTTTTGTGTAAGCCTGATATCCCCTGGCGATCTGATCCACTCCGGGAAAATCCAATGGACCGGGATCGCTTGTTTTCCTTATTTATACAGCTACTCGAAAAAAAAGGACGTCCCTTCCATATACTTTTTGGAGACCAACAAAACCGTTTAAAAAAAGCGATTTATTGGATAGAGCAGATGATAAAATCAAAGTAAAATATTTTAATTTTTAAGGGTAATCATTTTTAACTTTTACTCTGTTTTAATATACCTTTGTGCTGTATGTTCTAATCGGGGTGCCTAAAATAATTAGATTTAATTATTTAATATTCAGGCTGAGATCATACCCATCGAACCTGCTCAGGTAATGCTGGGAAGGGAATTGATTATAACCAGGTATATACCCCTGTATTTGGAGTTTGGCTAACTATAATTATCGTTTATGATCTGCAGAGTGTTTTTCTGGCTTTGCTTATTAACATTAAGTAACCATGCCCTCTTGGCTCAAGTAATAATTTCAGGATTGGTTCTGGACCAACAACAAAGACCAATACCCGATGTCTATGTTCAACTCATAGAAAAAGAAGTTAGCTCGGTTACAGATAAGCAGGGTAATTTTGCCATTCAAATTGATCCTGGAAACTATCAAATTACTTTCAAGCATTTGTCTTTTGCAGATACTACGCTTACCATCGAAGCAGGTCTCAACATAAATCTCATCATACAACTTTCTGAAACGACTCAAATACTTCAGGCTATAGAGGTGGTTCATCACTGGGCTTACGAAAATACACCTGTCACGCATCAAGAAATCAAACAATCAGAGCTTGAGCAAAAAAATCTTGGGCAAGATCTACCTTATTTATTAAGGAGAACTCCCTCCCTGGTGGTTACTTCGGATGCTGGCCATGGTATAGGCTATACAGGGATGCGAATCAGGGGTACGGATCCCACTCGGATCAATGTCACCATCAATGGAGTACCAGTTAACGATAGTGAATCTCAAGGTGTTTTTTGGGTAGATTTACCAGATATTGGTAGTAGTACCGGTTCTATTCAAATCCAGCGAGGAGTAGGAAGCTCTACCAACGGTACGGGAGCATTTGGAGCAACCATAAATTTGAATACCCAAACTGTTGATTCAGAACCAAGTGGATCTATGAGCACCGGGTTTGGTTCTTATAAAAGTCAGAAATATAATCTAAGATTGAGTAGTGGTTTAATTAAAAATAAATTTGCTATACAGGGTCGATTATCCAAAATTAAATCCGACGGATATATTGATCGAGCTCGCTCAGACCTAAATAGTTACTTTTTATCAGGGATATTAATGAGCCCAAGATCATCCCTTAGAATGAATATATTTTCGGGCCATGAGGAAACCTATCAAGCCTGGAATGGGGTTCCAGCTCAATATGTTGATGATCGAGCTTTAAGAACCACCAATACGGCTGGAAACGAACGACCTGGATCTCCACATCCTCAGGAGGTAGATAACTATCGACAAACCCATTACCAGCTGATCTACAACCAAGATATTTCGGAAAACGGTAGTTTACAAGCTACCCTTCATTATACTAAAGGCAAGGGATATTTTGAACAGTTCAAAGGTAGTCAACAATTACATGACTATAATTTCCCGTGTGCCAATAATTCGGAGACTGATCTTATTAGGAGACGATGGTTAGACAATGACTTCTTTGGGATGCTTACATCTTATAAACTTAGAGGTAATCGTTTTGAATGGACCTCTGGGATTTCGGCCAATCAATATTTAGGTGGTCATTACGGAGAAGTAATCTGGGCGCAAACTTTTTGTGATACAAATTTAGACCAAAGATATTATGATAATGATGCCACAAAAAATGATATGTCTGCTTACTCTAAGTTACACTACAATTTGACCAAACGATTCGTTGGATATATAGACTTGCAACTCCGCCACATTGATTATTCATTCCTAGGAATTAACCAGGATGGGATTCCTCTAAATCAAAAAGTCAATCATCAGTTTTTTAATCCTAAAATTGGGTTGCTTTATAATCAGCGGAATAATCAGCAATATTACCTGTCCATGGCCGTAGCACATCGTGAGCCCAATCGCGATGATTATACTGAAGGTATACCCGGCTCATGGCCTCAATCCGAAAGATTGATTAATACCGAAATCGGTTGGAAAAAAAATGCAGAAAACTGGGCGCTAAGTATCAATGGTTATCATATGTATTACCAGGATCAATTGGTCCTCACTGGTGAAATTAACGATGTAGGCGCGTATATACGAACCAATGTAGATCAAAGTTATCGACTTGGAATTGAAACCCAAATCGATTATGAATTATCGAAAAAAATTAGACTTTCCGGTAATCTGACTGCTAGTAAGAATAAAATCAAAAAATTTACTGAATTTATCGATGACTGGGATGATGGAAGTCAAAAAATCCAGCATCACAGAAATACAGATTTAGCTTTTTCTCCCCAGTGGGTGGGTCATAGTGAAATCGATTATGTCTTCTGGGGTTCGCACCAATCTTCTAAGAGAGCTAGTTTAACCTGGGAATCATCTTGGGTGGATAGGCAGTTCTTAGATAACACCTCCAATACACTTGCAAGTATTCCGGCTTACTGGATACATGACCTCGGTTTGAACTTTCAATTTCAATCTAAGTGGGCTAAGCAAATAAGCCTAACTTTACAGGTAAATAATATTTTTGATCGTTTTTATAGCTCAAATGGATGGGTGTATCGCTTTAATTCAGATGACTACAATCCGGTTGCAGATGATCCACACGCAGTAAGTGAGTCCAATGGAAATTATCATTTGGCTGGACTTTATACGCAGGCGACTAGGCACTTTATGACCGGTATTCTGGTTTCATTCTAAGAAATTTTGTCATAAGGTTACACATGATTGATTGAATAACTTAATCCTAATTATAAAAATGAAATGAAGTTTAATGATTAATCTTCAACCGAGTTATAAAAATAAGCTCGTTTCGATCAGGCCATTAAAAGTTGAAGACAAAGAAAAGTTATTTCGAGTGGCAGCAGATCCGCTTATCTGGGAACAACATCAATGCAAAGATCGATGGCAAATAGATCAGTTTGAATTATTTTTTGATGATTCAATAAAATCCAAAGGCTGCTTGGTGGTAATCGATAATAAGCAGGATGAAATAATCGGTAGTTCACGTTTGAAAATAATAACCGATCATAAACCAGCTATCGAAATAGGCTGGTCATTCCTGGCTAGGAGCTATTGGGGAGGAGTCTATAATAGATCCGTTAAATCCATATTGATCGAACATGCTTTTCGATCAGTAGATCATGTTCTTTTCTATATTGACCATAATAATATACGCTCTCAAAAAGCCGTAAAAAAATTGGGTGGTAAGCTGATTAGGAAGAGTAGCTATTCAAAATACATAAAAAGAGAACCATCCACTTTAACCTTCTTGCTAAAAAAAGAGGAATGGCAAAATCAGAAATTATAGGTAAATCCAAAACGATATTGAATTGGCAACGCAGTTGTATTGCTATCAGCTAGTACATCATACAAAATGTAAATCTCACTAGCCAGCACGCCTCCACTCGTATAACCTAGTCCCATTAAGAATAGGGATTCTCCAAATCGCTCTGATATTATTTCCCCTCTGGCATAATCAACATCCACTGCTGATTCTTGGCTTAAATAATCGTATTCTATGTGCGCAAATAAAATGGGTAAAAATTTATATCGCATGAATACGCCACCTCCATAGGTAAACGAATTATACTTGAAAATCTGACTGGTACCAAATGTTTCTTCAAAGCGTCCGGTAAAATACTGTAGCTCAATTCGCGGCCCAATCGAGAGATTGTTGATGAGCCGGTACCCCACCATGGGAGATACTCCAACAAAAAATGTGTTCCCTCCCAAGGATCCGATCGATGATCTGGAAAAACCCAAATTAAATCCGCCTCCATACCAAAGTCTTTCCAGAATATCTTCTTTTCTATTCTTCTTTTTAGATCTGGAACGCGATTGCTGTTGTGCATCAAGCGAACCAATAGCTAAAATACTAATAAGGGTAAGGAATAAGATTTTCTTCATTTTTATAAATATTCTTTAGTGAATAACGTTGAGAGTATGAATTTGCATGTCTCAATCGCTCAACTACTATCTATCAAATATAAAAAAATTTATATATGTACCCGCAATTAGCTTGGTTGCGGTGAATTTCTTTCACCCGTTTCTGTAAAGTTCGGACACACCTGTTCTTGTTACATTGGACCTTAAAAAAGGATATCATTCCATAGCTATTGTGCTTGCTGAATGAATGGTCATGAATGTTGAAGTCTATTTTTGGATCACAGGTCCGTGTTAGTCTTTAAAAGTTTGACTTGGATCAAATCCAGAATCATATCAACTTGATCATCTATGGAGAGCTGAGAATTATCAATCTCGATGGCATCCTCCGCTTTACGCAAGGGACTATGCGAGCGGGTGGAGTCTAATAAGTCACGCTTTTCAAGATTTTTTCTTACCTGTTGTAGGGTCATATTTTTACCTTTATTTTTGAGTTCCAGATAACGTCTTTGCACTCTAATCTGCGGTGATGCCGTTAAGAATATTTTAATCTCGGCCTCCGGAAAAACCACGGTCCCAATATCGCGGCCTTCCATAACAATGCCCTTTCGTGCTCCCATTAACTGCTGCTGAGCAACAATATTTTTTCTTACTTCAGGAATAGCGCTTATTTCACTTACAACATTAGAGATACGCATAGATCTGATTTCATCCTCAACATTTTTACCATTCAGCAAAGTAATCATTCCTTGATCACTTCGATTAATTTCTATTTTTATTTCTTTCAGAGCCTTTTCTATTTCCGATTGATTATCTGTATCTATCTTCTGTTCTAAAAAATAGAGTGAAGCAGCTCTGTACATGGCGCCTGTATCGATATAAGTATATCCAAGTTTTTGAGCGAGCGCTTTGGCCAAAGTACTTTTTCCACAGGAAGAAAATCCATCGATGGCTATTATAATTTTTATTTCCTCATTCTGGTCGATCATGTTCCTGTCTAAAAAAAAAGTCTCATGTTACTACACATAAGACTTTTAAATTCTTTTTGTTTTCAATTTTATACTTTAATATTCATCCTCATTAAACAGAAAATCATCTTTTCGAGGAAAGTCTGGCCAAATGTCGGTGATCTCTTCATAGATTTCTCCTTCGTCCTCCATTTCTTGTAGGTTTTCAATTACCTCTAAAGGAGCACCAGATCTAACTGCAAAGTCAATCAATTCATCACGGGTAGCAGGCCAGGGTGCTTCTTCTAGATGATGTGCCAATTCAAGCGTCCAATACATAATTACAACTAATAAATAATGTTAATAAAAAATTCAAATTAGTTAACTATGAACTATTTAGGAAAGTTTCCTTTTTCCTTAAAAATCGCACAAATGTATTAAATGAAAAGGAAATGTAGCAAGATTCTGAAACAAAAATAATTTTTTTAGAAAAGGAGTTATTTTAGGTTGTTATAATATTCGGATTCAGCAGAAAAATAAGCTTCAATACATTAAGGCAAATTAAGCTCTAATTGCCTCTACCGGATCCATCTTTGCGGCTTGCCAAGCAGGAATAATCCCAGCCAAAACACCGATAATTATGCTCATAGTCATGCCTAAAACTATGTTTCGTAATGGTAGAATAAAATTAAACCCAGCTAATGCAGAAGCACCCTGAGCGATCAAAAATACAATAAGTATAGCTACGATACCACCCAACAAACATAGAATGACACTTTCAATCAAAAATTCAAATAAAATGATCGACTTCTTAGCACCTAATGCTTTCTTCACACCAATCTGATTAGTCCGCTCTTTTACCGAGACAAACATAATATTTGCTACGCTAAACATACCCACTAGGATAGCAAAAATTCCGATAAACGCGCCGACTGTGTTCATGGTTTTGAAAATAGGCTTCAGCAAATTGGTCAGTGTTGAAGCTTCATTAATTGAGAAATTATCTTTTTCTTTTGGTTTCAGTCTTCTTTCCACGCGTAAGACACCTGTGAGTTCTTCGCGCACATCATCAATATGAATACCTTCTGCAGCCCTCAAGTTAAGCATGGTGCCCCAGGTATTTTCGGCATTTACATTGACCATTTTTTTCGCTAAAAAATAAGATACAATAACGGCACGATCAAATGGGATAATATCAATAATTGAGTTCCCTTCCTTCTGCACTACTCCAATTATCTGAATCTTCCTCCCCCGGATCGTTAGGGTCTTACCTACAGCCGATGCTCCTTTAAAGAGCCGATCTGCCAACTCATATCCAATAATACATTTGTCTAGTCCGGTAGCGTGTTCAAATCGAGTGAAGTAGCGTCCTTCCGCCAGATCCAAATTAAAAATCTCTCCAAAATCAAAGGTGACTCCGGTCATGTATGCTCCTTTTATACTATTATTTCGATACTTGATGGTATTGGTTGGCAGAAAGACGGATAGCGAAGCCAAGTCGGATCCTCCTACTTTTCTCTTAATCGCATCGAAATCTTTATAGTCAGGTGCTGGTCGTTTGGCATATTTCCAATAATTCTCATCCGGATTTTCATTCCAAGGCCACTTATCCACATACAATACATCTCTGCCCAGCTTATCAAAACTTCCTTCAATGTTTGCCTCTAATGAATCAACGGCGGATAGGATCAATATGATACATAGTATGCCGATGAGGATACCCAGCAATGAAAGAAAGCTACGTAGCTTATTAGCCAGCAATTGCTGCACAGCTTGAGCAATACTTTCCTTAATAATACTGAATATAATACCCATAGTATTTGATTATTTGTGAATTTAAGAGGTAGTATTTAAAGTTGTTAAAAGAATCGATAAAGGAGTCAAATTAATCTGCAAATTGAACTACCTGGAACAAAAAAGTGAAAATTATCATTATTTATAGGTTAATGATTACTTTTGCCGATAACTTTAAAAATAGTAAATGAGAACTAAACTTTCGCAATTTAATTTCGATTTACCTGATGGTCTCATTGCTCAATCTCCATCCAAAGAAAGAGATTCTTCCAGGATGATGGTTGTTCATAAAGAAACGGGAAAAATAGAGCACAAAGTTTTTAAGGATGTTATCAAGTATTTTGATGAAGACGATTGCCTCATATTTAATAATACCAAAGTCTTCCCTGCGCGCATGTATGGCAAAAAGGAGAAGACCGGAGCAAAGATTGAAGTCTTTTTATTGAGGGAGTTAAATAAAGATACTCGATTATGGGATGTCTTAGTGGATCCTGCACGTAAGATACGAGTTGGAAATAAGCTATATTTCAGTGATAAAAATGGAAACGAAGTGCTAGTTGCGGAAGTAGTTGATAATACTACTTCACGAGGAAGAACCATTCGCTTTTTTTATGATGGTCCTGACGAAGAGTTTTACAATGAACTCAAAGCGTTAGGAACAACTCCTTTACCAAAGTATATAAAGCGAGATGCGACTTCTACCGATAAAGAGCGCTATCAGACTATTTATGCAAAGGTAGAGGGTGCAGTTGCAGCACCTACCGCTGGCCTTCATTTTAGCCGGGAATTGATGAAACGCCTAGAAATCAAAGGAATCAATTTTGCTGAAATTACCCTGCATGTTGGGTTGGGTACTTTTCGGAGTATTGATGTGGAAGACCTCTCTAAGCACAAGATGGATGCTGAATACTTTCACATTAATAATGCAGCAGTAGAAGTGGTGAATGAAGCCAAAACTAAAAATCGCCGGGTATGTGCTGTAGGTACCACCACCATGCGCTCGATTGAGTCTGCTGTATCGGCAAATAATCTATTGAAAGTAGCTGAGGGATGGACCAATAAATTTATCTTTCCACCCTATGAGTTCAGCATTGCCAATAGCATGATTACTAATTTTCATGTCCCCAAATCTAGTTTGCTGATTATGGTAGCAGCTTTTGGAGGATATGACCTGATCATGGAAGCGTATCAAGAAGCCGTCAAAGAAAAGTACCGCTTCTACAGTTACGGTGACGTTATGTTGATCGTTTAAGCTTACTGATTTTTAATTGGGTTTTATTCACTTAAAAAGAATCAATCATTCTTTGATGCGGCATTCATCAGGGCATTTCTTTATGGTTATTTAGGTTGTTCTCTTCTTATTTTAAATGCTAGCAGAAACTCAACTGGGCAAATAATTTGTGCAACCCATTGTAGAGAATTCTTTAATTGAGTCGAATATTAAATTAGTCTAAAGCAAGATCATTTGATTTGCTGGCGTCATATATAATTCTGGTATTAATCAGTTGAAGCAGAGAAAACCAGTTCAAGGTAAAAACGATTGGACTGAAATTTTATCGCAGGCACACTCAATCTACGCGGAATACATGCAAATGAATAAAATTAAAAAAGATAGCTACTTAACTTTAGCAACGATAGCATTGAAAGCATCCGGATGGTTAACTGCAAGATCGGCTAATACTTTTCGATTCAGACCAATATTTTTTTCCGATAGGGCATGCATAAATTTAGAATAAGTCATGCCTTGCATGCGTGTAGCGGCATTGATACGGGCGATCCATAATCTACGAAATACTCGTTTTTTATTCCGGCGATCTCTATAGGCATAACCTAATGCTTTATCCACCGCATTTTTAGCAACCGTATAGACTTTTGATCTCGCTCCAAAATAACCTTTGGCTGCCTTAAGTATTTTTTTTCTTCTGCGGCGAGACGCGACTGCGTTTACTGATCTGGCCATAATATTTAATGTTTTAGTTCAGCATAGGGATTTCAATTTGAAATACTTTGGGCCTATACTCTCGTTAAAAAATTAGTCAATTCCTATTTAAGACACAAAAGAGTTTTAATTCGATTGATATCTCCTTTGTGTTCCATAATAGTGGAACCTGCTAAAACTCGCTTTTGTTTCTTAGTCTTCTTCCTCATTAAATGGGAAGAATTTGCACGGTTTCTTTTTATTTTTCCTGATCCAGTGAGTTTAAATCTTTTTTTAGCACTGGAATGTGTTTTCATCTTAGGCATCGTACCTGCTAAATTTTAATGGATCGCAAAGGTAAAAAAATATGCTAATTTTCACACTGTTTATCTAACATATTGCAAATTGCCAGGTCAGAAAGAGGGCTAATTCCTAAAAAAGGTTTACTGGATAGATAACCATAGCATCATCGTATTCATGGCCTTAAGGTGATTTCACCGTCCGACCGTTATCCATATGGGCTTAACCTATATAGAGCGCGTTACACTTTAAGGCAATAAGAATTTAGTGAATAACGTCTATTTTTTTTTGATTGCTTCTTTTCGAGGCGCTAGAAGGACATGCATTCTACGTCCTTCCATACGAGGTGTTCCTTCAGGAGTGCCATATTCATCAAGGTCTTCGATGAATTTTAATAGTAATTCTTTACCTCGATCTTTGAATACGATCGTTCTACCTCGAAAGTGTACATATGCTTTTACTTTTGCACCTTCTTCCAGAAACTTAATGGCATGACGCTTTTTAAAGTCAAAATCATGAGAATCTGTATTAGGTCCAAACCGGATTTCTTTGATAACTGTTTTGGCGGTTTTGGATTTAATCTCCTTTTGTTTCTTCTTATTTAAATAAAGAAACTTTTTGTAATCAATAATTTTACAAACGGGTGGAGTGGCATTCGGCGAAATTTCCACTAAATCAAGATTTACTTGATCAGCCCAGTCCAAAACTTGTCGGGTGTTGTAAACGCCAGTTTCTATATTGGCCCCAATTTCATCACTGATTTCTTTTAAATTGTCACCCACCAATCTTATTTCTGAAACTCGAATATAGCTATTGATGCGATGTTTAGGTTGGATTTCTCGTCTTCGATTATTATAAGGTCTTCTACTCAATATAAATTAAATTTTGTTTAATAATAGATTTCATTAAAATAGAACCAGTTAATAAAGTGAAGTAGTTCCACTTTATTAACTCGAAACTAAATTTAAAAATAAGATTATTTTTCTTTTATGTTTGTTTTAGGTGCTTTGGCTAGTACAATTTTAATTCCATCTTTCTCCTTATTAAGCTGAGCCTCAAGCACACTACCTTCCTCAGGATTCTGACCTAAAATAAATTCAGCCAATGGATCTTCTAAATACTTTTGTATGGCCCTATGCAATGGTCTGGCCCCGTATTGTGGATCGAATCCTTTCTCCGCCACCAATTCTTTAGCCGTTTTGGACAATTTAAATGAATAGCCCATATTGGCAATTCGTTCACGCAAATCAGCTAGAGTAATATCAACAATTTTCAAGATATGGTCTTTATCCAAACTATTGAATATTACTACATCGTCAATCCGATTTAAAAACTCCGGAGAAAAAGTACGTTTAAGCGCGGTTTGAATCACACTTTTCGTATTATCTTCAGCTGCTTCTAATCTTGACTTTGTAGCAAATCCAACCCCTTGACCAAAATCTTTTAATTGCCTGACACCAATATTTGATGTCATGATGATTAGGGTATTTTTGAAGTCAACTTTGCGTCCTAATCCATCTGTAAGCAGGCCATCATCCAATACTTGCAATAAAATATTGTAAACATCCGGGTGTGCTTTTTCTATCTCATCCAGCAAAATAACGGAGTAAGGTTTTCTTCTTACTTTTTCTGTAAGCTGACCACCTTCTTCGTATCCAACATAGCCAGGAGGTGCTCCAATCAAGCGACTTACCGAGAACTTCTCCATGTATTCACTCATATCGATGCGAACCAATGCATCCTCTGTATCAAAAAGATACCGCGCAAGAGCCTTAGCTAATTCTGTTTTACCCACACCAGTAGGTCCTAAGAATATAAATGACCCAATGGGTTTTTTAGGATCTTTTAGTCCTACTCTATTTCGTTGGATAGCCTTTGTGACTTTAGAGATTGCCTCATCCTGACCTATGATCGCTTTTCTAATATCATCAGACATGCTGACCAATCGATGGCTTTCACTCTGTGCAACTCGTTTAACCGGAATACCTGTCATCATGGATACCACTTCAGCAATATCCTCTTCATCCACTGGAAACCGACTGGATTTAGATTCTTCTTCCCAGTCGTCTTTAGCTTTTTCCAATTGTCTTAGCAGCCTTGATTCATGATCGCGAAGATCAGCAGCTTTTTCATATTGCTGATTTTTGACTGCTTGATTTTTCATTTCCTTGACTTCCTCAATTTTCTTCTCTAGCTCTTCAATATGTTTGGGGACATGAATATTTTTAAGATGTACTCGTGCGCCCACTTCATCCAATACATCAATCGCTTTATCTGGCAGGAATCGATCTGAAATATATCGATCACTAAATTTCACGCAAGCTAAAATTGCTTCATCAGAATAGGTGACATTGTGAAACTCCTCATATTTGGATTTGATATTTTCTAAAATACCAACTGCTTCTTCTGCAGATGGTGGGTCGACCATCACTTTTTGAAATCGACGGTCAAGCGCTCCATCTTTTTCTATATGTTGTCGATACTCATCCAACGTGGAGGCACCGATGCATTGCAACTCACCTCTGGCCAACGCTGGCTTGAAAATATTGGACGCATCTAGCGAACCTGTTGCTCCCCCGGCTCCTACTATGGTATGAATCTCATCGATAAATAAGATCACATCCCGGGATTTTTCCAACTCATTCATGATGGCTTTCATCCGTTCTTCAAACTGACCTCTATATTTAGTGCCGGCCACTAATGCTGCAAGATCCAGCATGACGATTCGCTTACCAAAGAGTGTTCTGGATACCTTTTTTTGATTGATTCGAATGGCCAAACCTTCTACAATAGCTGTTTTACCTACACCAGGTTCGCCAATAAGGATTGGATTGTTCTTTTTCCGCCGACTCAATATCTGGGAAACGCGCTCAATCTCATTTTCCCTGCCTATGATCGGGTCAAGCTTATCTTCTTCTGCCAATCGGGTAATATCTCTTCCAAAATTATCTAATACCGGTGTCTTTGATTTGGATCCACCTTTCTTACTGTATTTACTACTTGAACTTTCTTCTTCCAAAGGAAGCTCCGGATCAGATGCAGCCGAACTATAAAAATCTGAATTGGTAAATTCTTGTTCCTGACTTACATATTCAAGCTCCGCTTTGTAAGATTCATAGTCCACTTCAAAATGAGCTAAAATTTTTGAGGCTATGTTTTCTTTATGTTTCAAAATAGATAGCATTAAATGCTCTGGACTGATTTCAGTGTTTTTCAAAACTTTGGCCTCCAGAAAAGTTAGCTTAAGCACTTTCTCCGCTTGTTTGTTCAACGGAATATTTCCAATGTTGATTGAAGTATCTCCTTGGCTTCCTTTGGAAATATTCTCTTCAATTTTAAAAATTAGTTCAGAAAAATCCACATCCATGAAATCCAATACCTTTACCGCCAGGATATCTTTTTCATGAAGTATACCTAACAAAAGGTGTTCTGTACCAATATAATCATGACCTAATCGAACAGCTTCTTCTCTGCTCAATTGGATGATCTTTTTTACTTCTGCCGAAAACTTGCTATTCATATATAAATTTTCAATCTCAACAATATTAAAAATATATCAACAAAGATCCCAATAATTTGATTAATAAAACATACTCTGTCGACTAAATTACTGTTAAAAACGTGCCAATACCATTATCCGGTTAATTTGGCGTATTATTTCAACAATCAAATGTCTATTTGTCTGGAAAGGATGCTAAATTTAAACAAATAATAACATATAATCATTATTTCTATATATTAAGTACTCCTTCTTTAATCAGACGTGTAAATTTGAATTATCCCACAGGATCAATATGATTTTTGAAGAAATAAGGTATTTTTGCATCCTATTTATAATATTTAAGACAAATAAGTACCATGAAGTTTACGCTTGACAAACAAGATCAGTACTCCATATTTACCTTGGATGAGGAAAATCTAAATTCAATTATTGCCCCAAATCTAAAATCAGAATTTGTATTTATGCGCAATGAAGGCGTGAGAAACCTGATTTTTGATCTGGCAAAAGTACTGTACGTAGACTCTTCCGGATTGAGTTCAATACTAACTGCGAATCGTATCTGGAAAGATTATGGTTCTTTTATTGTTACAGGGATTGATCATCCCGCAGTGAAAAAATTGATTGAAATATCCAGACTAGATACCATCCTTACCATCATTCCAACCCTTACCGAAGCCAAAGATTATGTTATGATGGAAGAAATACAGAGAGAAATCAGCTCAGAAGAGTAATTTCACTTAGGTATGGAAGTAACAATTTTAGGAAATAATTCCGCACTTCCAGCCAATGGCCGTCACCCCACTGCTCAATTTGTCAAGACCCATACTCATCAGCTATTGATAGATTGTGGGGAAGGGACTCAAATTCAATTCTCAAAATACAAATTGAAACAATCCAAACTAGATTATATATTAATCAGTCATCTTCATGGAGATCATTTTTTCGGATTACCTGGTATGTTGACGAGCTTAAATCTACTAGGTCATGAACAGGACATGCACATTTTTGGACCGCCTAAACTAGAGCATGTCTTAAATACTATTTTTGAAGCAGGCAATGTACAACTCCGATATAAAATACTCTTTCACGGGCTTACACCTGAAATCGAAAACTACATAGTACAAAAAGATCGACTGGATATTTCAAGTTTCCCAATCAGTCACCGGATTCCAACTTGGGGATTTCGGATTATTGAAAAAAACCCTCAACGGAATATCATTCCCAAATACATAGAAGATTTTAATCTAACTTATGAAGAGATACGCCAACTGAAGCATGGTAAAAGTATTACTAACCAAAATGGTCAATCCATAACTGCGGATATGGTAACAAAGCCGCTTCGGCCTCCGTGCACCTATGCATATTGTAGTGACACTGATTACAATGAATCCATCATTAAATATATTCAATCTGTAAATTGTCTTTATCATGAATCTACTTTTATGGAAGTTCATCTAAAGAAGGCAAAAGAAACTATGCATAGTACTGCTAAACAGGCCGCCCAAATTGCTCTTAAAGCCAGGGCCGGTAAACTATTATTGGGTCACTATTCGTCACGTTATGAGGATTTACACCCCTTACTTGAAGAGGCTCGATCTGTATTTCCAAATAGTGTATTAAGCGAAGAAGGAATCACTTATAAAATTTGATTAAACTAGGAGGTGATTGAAAAAATAGTCGTCCTTACCCGCTTGCTGATTCGATCTTCATCATGTTTTTGTTCTAAGATCAGTTTTTGTGCTTGAGGCATATCAAATACCTGTTGCAGATTTTTGATCGGAGCAAGAGGGACCTTTACTTTTTTAGCTTCATCCAGCAGATATGCAGCTTCTTTTGTTGCAAATGCATCACTTAATAAATGGGTTAATTCTTCACGGTGGACAAGTCGCTGACTATTGTTCTGGAATCTTGAATCTTCAAGTATAGATTTTAATTCCAATAGACTGCATAGATTTTTAAATTGCAAATCGGTACCTATAGCTAACATAATAGGCACTTGATCTGCCGTCAGGCATATTTCGCCATATGGAGCAATATTTGGGTGTTGACTCCCTGCTGGAGTTGGTACAATACCCAGGTTTAAATAATTACTAGCTTGATTGGTTAAGGCAGACACCCCGGAATCAAACAGCGATACACTCACTTTACAGCCTTTACCAGTTTTCATTCTTTGGATTAAGCTAATCAAGATACCTTCTTTCAATTGATGCGCAGCTAGGATATCCATAAGTGCAACTGGCATTTTCAGGGGCATACCTCCCCGGGGACCATTCATTGAAATCCATCCAGTGTCTGCTTGAATTATACTATCAAATCCAGGTCTGGAATCGTTTTCGCCATAAGCGGTTACTGCTGCATAAATTAATTGATCATTTACCTCATTTAGGGTCTTATAATCCATACCCAGTTTTGCTGCAGATCCTTTTTTAAAATTTGTCACCACTATATCTGCCTGCTTAATCCAGTCATATACTTGATCTTTATCGGTAGAATCATAGACATCCAATAAAATGGATTCTTTACCCCAATTTACAGCATGATAATAGGCTGATAGTGGATCCGACGAATCTTCGTTACGCGTCTTCCACTGCCTGGTCACATCGCCACCGGTGGTCTTATTTTCAATCTTGACTACCCGGGCGCCAAGCTCAGCAAAAAACATACCCACAGCGGGACCCGCCAATACACTTGCCAGTTCTATGACCAATAAATCTTTAAATGGTGCAATCATAGGTATAAAGATAAAATGGATAAAGTTAATGGTCTTAATTACGACCCTTCTTAACTTTCACTTAAGGTAGATTTTACTTAAAACGAACCAGATCGTCGTCAATAATTTTTGGACTTATCCGCATAGTATGACCGCTCATTCACTATTCACCATTCACCATTCAAAATTTCTAAAGGGC
>JAHEJC010000483.1 GCA_024639065.1 Lewinellaceae bacterium
CCATACACATACCGATTATTCTGACCGTATTACTACCATTGGCGTTTGGATGGATCTATCCAAATATATTTACACCCGTACATATCATTTTACTGGAACTGATTATGGGCCCCACTTGCTCTATTGTTTACGAGAATGAACCTATTGAGGAAAATGCGATGCACGAAAAACCCAGATCCTTTTCAGCTACCTTTTTTAGTTGGCGAGAGCTCATAACCAGCATCACACAAGGATTGATGATCACCTTGGGCGCGATGGTCGTTTATCAATATGCCGTCTACCAATCTTTTAACGAGGCGGAGACTCGGACGATGGTGTTTACCGCACTTATGACCGCTAACATATTCCTGACTTTTGTCAATCGATCTTTTTTCTATTCCATTTTAACCACCTTTGCCTATAAAAATAAATTAATACCACTGATCATTGGTATTACCGTATTAATCATTGCTTTACTGCTTTTTGTGGACCCTTTTACCGGATTCTTTCAATTTACTCATTTGAATTTTCAGCAAATTTGGATCAGTCTAGTTGTGGGATTTATGAGCGTAATTTGGTATGAATTAATTAAATGGAGAAAACGATTGAAAGCGATTAGTAAATCGAAAATTTAGAAGCAATAATTAATTCCAACTAGTTCATTGGATTATTCAATCTTTCTTTTATCATTTATCGTACATATAATCAGATCTTCATTATGTATATTATATCTTGTCAGTACTTTTTGCATACTGAAATTGATATTGATTTAAATGACTTACCTAATTGGCTTTTTCTACCGCTATATATATTATTAATAGGTATTAAACCAGTTACTGAATCTCAAAAAAACGGTGTTTACCCAATATTGCAGGAGATAAAAAACGAACAAGCCTTAAAATGATATTTATCGGTATTAAGTTAAACTTTATTATCTGTAAAATTTTGATTTCAGATCCGACCAAATTGACGTATTAAATGTAGACGCTAATTCGGACTTTAAGAATTAGGTTTGCCCAGTACATCCTTAGAATATAAACTGAAAGCAATATACTTTGTAGAAAAAATGGATATATATTTAGTATTTGGAATCTTGGTTTTCTTTTGTCTACTGGAAATATTGAATGGCCACCTTAAACGTTCGAAGCGATCTTCCAGTGATTGGATTCAGGAAGCAGGCATTTTCCTGGTGTTGGCTTCTTTAATAAAGCCTTTAATTTTTTTAATAGTTATGACCATTGGCCATATACTGTTTGCAGACTTACAAGGAATTATTAAGCATTGGAGTTTAGGGATCAGTCTGCTATTTTTTTTATTGATAGACGATTTACTTCAATATTGGTATCACCGTTCTGCTCATGAATATCCTTTTTTATGGAAGTTACATCGTCCTCATCATCAGGCTGAAGAAATGGGTTTTTTTGTTTCTTATCGCAATGCGGGCCTTTATTACTTAATGATGCCTAATATCTGGTGGATGGCTTTGGTCACTTTTATAGGAGGCGGGTTCGCAGTAGCCATTGGTCTGATATTCAAACAAGTGGTTATTATCAGTTCACATAGCACGGTTAAATGGGATAAACCTTTGTATAAGATAACCTGGCTTCGTCCATTCATTTCTATCATTGAACGCATTTTCATAACGCCGGCATTTCATCATGGTCATCATGGCAAATCACAAATAGATGGGATCAGTGAACCGAACGGAAACTACGGTAATATGCTTTCAATTTGGGATCAATTATTTGGTTCGGCCTATTTTACCCGACAATTTCCGGACACGCTAGGATTACTCAATGATCCAAAAGAACATTGGACGGCCACGCTTTTTTACCCATTCATTAAATCAAAAGATTCTTCAAGTGAGCTATCGCCAGGTTTTAAGAAACAACCTACCTTACTTGATGAACCCATTACTGTCAATTTGGAAAAAGATACAAACTATCTGTGGTGTCAATGTGGTAAAAGCAAAAACCAACCATTTTGTGATGGGTCGCATCATGGATCTAAATTCAAGCCGCTGTTTTTTACTGTGAATAAGAAGGGTACACGTAAAGTGTGCAATTGCAAACGATCTAAAACAAAACCTTTTTGTGACAACACGCACCTTTCTATATAGACATTATATTGAGTAAAGAAATGAAAATCGAACTTATCAAAGGAGACATTACAAAAATAAAAGTTGATGCAGTAGTAAATGCTGCCAATTCTTCCTTATTAGGAGGAGGCGGGGTTGATGGAGCTATTCATAGAAACGGAGGACCCCGTATTTTGGAAGCATGCCAGGTAATAAGGGATCAACAAGGTGAATGCCCACCGGGTGAAGCAGTAATAACCACTGCCGGCAACTTGCCAGCCAAAAAAGTAATTCATACCGTTGGACCCATCTGGAGAGGGGGCGATTTTAATGAAGATCAGTTATTAACTAATTGTTATATTAATTCTCTTGTATTGGCAGAAGCACATGCATTAACAAGTATTGCATTTCCCAATATCAGTACTGGTGTCTATCAATTCCCAAAAGTGCTTGCAGCCAAAATTGCGCTTGAATCCGTCCGTGGCTATAA
Organism: Lewinellaceae bacterium; assembly: GCA_024639065.1. GTDB lineage: Bacteria > Bacteroidota > Bacteroidia > Chitinophagales > Saprospiraceae > JAHEJC01. The sequence goes on from JAHEJC010000483.1 coordinate 2,547, forward strand.
AAATGAAAATACAGTTTCCTGCATTGAAAAAATAGTATTCGTCTGTTACGATGAAGTGAATTATCAGATTTATAAGGGGTTGATGGATTGATATTTGCTCATGATTGCTAACAAGGGCGAACAACTATCCTATCCAAGGGAGAAGCTAAAAGTTTATACTAATAATATATTTTTCCTGATCTCCAAAACCTGAGCGCGTGCAATAAAGACAACAAAACAGATCAAACTGCATGCTTCCACATAGCTTGATAAGTATCCCTTACCATATTAATTGCCGGGATATTAGACACATTGTGCGCACAGGAGATAAAAACAAATAGGAGTAAGATGATTGTTGTCTTATAAGTCCTAATAAATGAAATATTAAAAGAATTGATGACAAGATTGCCAGAAGCCATGGATTATTAATCAAATATCGACACACAATATCAGAATAACTATCAAACTTGGATTTACTATTTTAGATTTAAGATAAGATTGCCTAAAAATAAATAGACTGGTTATTCAACGATTCTAATTTTCACTGTATCTTAATGCTTGGAATAATCCATGTTTTTGACAATGCATAATTTATCTGATCTACGCGAAAAAATTGCTACTGTTATCGAAGGTAATGGAGTACTTGGCGGAACTATGGCCAGCGGATTGTCATATTCTGGTATAAAGTAGGTGTTTTAGGATGAACGGCTGGTACGGTTGCAAAAAAGGTAAGCGATATCCAATGCTCAGATAGAATTCATTTTTTGCATTTAAGAGCCACCAATTATGCATCCGGAAATTTATATGAAGCGGATCACCAGGGCGGATACGTGAAATGTAAAAGTTATGAAGTTGGTTTGAACAGAGCAACAAAAACGTAAACAGCCTATTCCAATGAGGCTGACCATGGAAATAAAATGTGGGATGTCTCAATAAAAGGACAAACCCAGGCTATTCAGCGATAGGCAGACTTCGAGGGTTAGCGGAATTGAGAGGAGAGGAGTGAGCGATCTTGAAAAGTAATAACTCATAGTCAAAAGAAACGTTGGCTATTAACATTCAATAAATGAAAGATTTAACCAACACGGGTACGGTAAGGCCATTTATAGACCAAGACTTTTTGTTACCTAGTGATACAGCCCAATATTTGTATCATGAGCATGCGGCTAAAATGCCGATTATCGATTATCATAATCACTTACCACCCGATGAAATCGCTTTGGATATTCAGTTTGAGAATATCACCCAAGCCTGGCTCAAAGGCGATCATTATAAATGGCGAGCCATGCGCGCGAATGGTGTCAATGAAGCATTCATAACCGGGACCAAAACCGATTTGGAAAAGTTTAAGAGCTGGTCAGCAACGGTACCTTATACACTCCGAAATCCATTGTATCATTGGACACACCTGGAACTGAAACGCTATTTTGAAATCAATGATATTTTATCATTGTCGACAGCGGAAAAAATATATATTGAAACCCAAAAAAAATTGCAAACCGCAGCTTACTCAACCCAACAGCTATTGTTGAAAATGAACGTGGAGGTCATTTGTACCACCGATGATCCAATCGATAATCTTGAGTATCACATGAATCTAGCCACTCAAAACTTAACCATAGATGTACGACCAGCATTTCGACCAGACCGGGTACTTTTCATCCAGCGTAACGATTATCTGGATTATATACATCAATTAGAACAAGCTTCTGAAATGACTATAAAGAGTCTTAATGACTTTTTAGAAGCATTGCACAAACGTATCGTTTACTTTCATCAACACGGTTGTAGGCTATCTGATCATGGATTAGAAAATATGGAAGCAGAGGCGTTTACCATGGCCGAAGTAACCCATATTTTCAAGAAAAAATTGGATGGCGAAAATATCACTATCAAAGAAAGTAGATGCTTTCGTTCAGCGATTCTGTATTTTTTGGCCTTAATGTACCACGAGCAAGGGTGGGTCATGCAATTTCATTTAGGGGCTTTGCGCAATAATAATGAGCGGCTAATGGATTCGATTGGGGCGGATGTGGGCTGTGATTCCATAGGGGACTTTTCACAAGCGGTTGCATTATCAAATTTTCTTAATCGCCTAGACAAAGACGATCGACTTACCAAAACCATTCTTTACAATTTGAATCCTGGTGATAATGAA
>JAHEJC010000484.1 GCA_024639065.1 Lewinellaceae bacterium
CATTAAAAATCATTTTTAGTGCTGGCGTAATCGGCACTGGTTTCATATTTTCACCCTGAAACCAACTCCAATCATGACCTGGCTCATTGGTCATGCAAAACCATTTAATGCAATTATAGCCCTTCTCTTTGGTCAAATATTCCAGCAGTGAAGCAATCCCTTTGGCAAAAGCTTGGATATCTTTTGGACTACTTTTTAAAACCGTATTCGGATGGCCCTGTAATTCATCGTGAGCATTCCAACTTACGTTCGACCACATCTGTTGTAATAATACATCCACCTTATTGGCTTCACACCAATCCAAAATCCGGTATAAAACTTTCATTTCGTAACCGTCGAATGTGAATGTATCTTGCTGAGGCTGGTACATACGTTGCTCTAGCTCCACCCGGATAAAACTCAGCCCTAACCAAGCGGCATGATCGTAAATACACTGCCAAGCTTTTTCATCCTCCGGGCTTGGATTTCCACCCCAGGCACTACCACCATGGCCTTGTATGGGCTCTTCAATGGCATGCCAGGAAGCACCTATTCCGCTGTACATTTTATGAATGCACGTTTTGAGATCTACGGTTATTTTACAATCATTGATCTTGAATTTCTCCATGGTTGCTTGGTGGTTATAGAGGATATTTATTTAATATAATTCTAGTGAAAAAGAGGGTGCTTTCCTAAAGGCATCATCCTTTATTTCATTTAGCAAATCCTATAACTCGAAGGCTAATCTACTATTTGTTGATGCAAATCCAGGTCACTTGTTTTGACTTTTACTCCTTTTATTAAGAGCCAAATAGCCAGTGCAATTTCTCCAATCCAGGCGGGGATACCTAAAATTTGCAATATGATGAAATCAAATTTTTCAAAACCCGGTGTGAGAATTTTTACTGAATTATCAATTAGGTAATACAAAAAAGCGATCATCAAGATGATCCCAATCAGTTTGGGAATATAGCCGGATTTGCAAACCAGATAGCCTAGCAATAATAAGTGAACAGCAAAAAACAGTAACGCAATAGCCCATCCATCATTAAACGCATGCAGTGATAGCATGGCCTGGGCATTCAGCTGTTCAGATAAGTGACGCAGCGTATCCATTAAATTAAACAGAGCAATGGTGGCCAGAGCGGTATAAAGTAACCTGAACCAGGCGGTTAATAGGGAAAGATTTTTATTTACCGGTTTTAGAAAAACATAAAGACCCCATGCCACCAAAAGGTCGCTAATAAAAACGATAACGTAGCTATAGATGGCCATGCGGAACAGAACCTCGTGCTCTAGGATATTTTGTGCCGTGGTCGAAATATCCCCTGGTATAATCAGTTTAGCCCGAACATAGAATTCAGCATAAATAGCACCTACAATCATGAACAAAAATGATACCCCAGTAATCAGTGCTGCTATTCCCAAGGTAGTTTCTGAGGACCGGTTGATTTGCATATTCATATTTATTGATTACTAAAGTCAAAGATCACATTCCTTTAAAACAATATTTACCAATATATCCTGGTAATTTTCTTTTTCTTCGATCATTGGTAAATGGGCTGCGTTTTCCAATAATATCAACTTTTTACCTTTTGGAGCATCCAGTTGGTGATAGTATGCTTCGACTTGAGCTCTAGGCGTGATCATATCATATTTTCCAACAATGAAATAAACAGGCACATTGATGGATGAAATTTCTGAGTTAAAATTTACATTTTTCATTTCTATCCATCGAGCATCCATGGTGAAATACATGCCCTTATGTTTTAGAATATTCATTGCATCGACTATTGAATATTCCGGAGAGGACAGATAACTGACCATGACATAGCTCATATGTTTAATGACCTTTCGGTGTATAAAACCACCATATCGCACGATAAATCTAGCTTTTTTAAAAATTTTCGTAAACTGATCATAAGGAGGTGGCCCAATGGCTTTTATTGAATTCAAGTCTTTGGTATTTCCAGATTTTTTGGCTTTTTCCAAGATAAAGTCATAGGATATCCGTTGTTGTTCATAGTCGTTTACAATTTGGGACACGCCTACATAGGCATAAATTTTATTGGGGTACCGATAAGCCGTTTTAAGACCAATTGGAGTACCTCCGGAGTGGCCAACCAGAAAGACTTTGTTGACATGGAAACGATTGCGGAGATATTCAATCAGTTCATTGCAATCTTCAACCAATCGATCAAAGGTCATAGCAGGTTTTGGGATATCGGGACTATAGGATTTTCCTGCTCCCCGCTGGTCCCAATGAACTATTGTAAAATGTTCAATTAATTCCGACTCCAGCGTACGCGTACTGGACATACCCATGGCTGGTTCACCTGGTCCTCCGTGTAGAAAAAGTAGGATCGGATTCTTTTTATCAGTGCCCCGAATGAATACCCATTGTTTGATATTCCCTAGCGTAAGCTGTTCTAAAGAACTAATCCCCTTGGGATCTTCAATTTTAGTAGATACTTTCAAATAGAACCGGTATAAAAACAAACTTAGGAGCAGAAGAAATATCAGTCCTGCTATGAAATAAAGAACCCATTTTACAATCATTATTGACTTTTTCATCGTGTGAAGAATTTCTATAAATCCATTTAATGTTGACTTTCAGAGAATTCTGCATGCCCCCTAAAGTGAGTTCTGTGGATCCAAATACCTGATCACCATTTTTGAACATGGTAAAGAGCTTTCCGACTGTTTCAACTTCGCCAGCAAAATCAATACCCAAAATGTTTGTTTTAGGTTTAAACAGGCCAAAGTTGATCCTGGAAAGTAACCTAAATAAGATGGTACATAGGTGAAATTTCGAATATTGCAGTCCGAGCTGGTGATCGTCGTAGCATGAATTTTGATCAGGACTTCATCTTCTCCAGGATGAGGCTTTTCATCTTCCTGAAACCTCAATTCTGAAGGGGGGCCATATTGTGAAGGGATAATTGCTTTCAAAATTTTACTATTACGGTGTTATGGATTATACACACTATAGTAAAAACGAAAAAATGAAACCGCCATTCTAGCGGCTTTGTGCGTGTTGTTTCAGCGTTGCCATTAATTAAGCTGGTAGCGTTCATATTGTTGAACTTTAAAGTTATTTATAGGAATGATCAAGCTCAAAAAATAAAGTTGATTTATTAAATCCTTTTATCATTAACCATATCCCCAGAAATATTTCATTTAAACCCATAGGAATCCCGGTAATCGGATTACCCCCAATTCTACCTAGTCCCAGGCCAAAAGATTCCAAGAAGGACTGATCAATCAAGACTAATAATGCAGCTAAAAATCCCCAGATGGACAGAAACCTTGGGACTAATTTAGTTTTGTGTAAAAAATAATATAAAGGCAACGCCGCCAGCGGATGAAAAAACGCTAGTACATAAAGACTCCAATCCGCTCGTGTTGTTTTTAGCAACACGCCTAAAGTCTCAAAGTAGGAAGCATCCTCTGTTCCAACCTGAATGTATTGTTCGCTTAAGGTGATTAGAATAAGCGGACAAAGAATGGCTACGATGAGCATCATACTTTCAAAAACCCTGAAACCGAAATACCCCAGCGCTAAGCTGTCAGAATGTTTTTTTAGTACTGGATATAATAGATAAGTTATACCCAAAACGCCGGCGACTTCTATTAGTTCAAAAAGTACCCCAATCGTTATTTTAGATTTATTTGGAAAGATTGTTGTAAGATATTCCGGTGCGTTCAAAATGGGGTCTAAGAGGACATAACCAATAAACCAGAAGACCATAACACCCAAGAATAAGGCACCTAGAATTCTTCCTTTGTTTTTGATTGATTGCATAAATTAGGTATTACTTATTTTTTAAGTCACGTTTCAATTATAGATCGATTCTTTTCATTTACTTCTGCTGATAGGCATTATGGTCAAACCTTATTACGACACTTCCCATTTTATTACCAGCTTCTACATAGCGATGAGCCTCAGCAGCCTGTTCCAGTGGGAAACTTCTATCTACGACTGATGTTAAATGACCAGCTTCTATCAATTCTTTAATAAAAATAATGTCTTCCTTTTTTTCGACTGCTTCTCCAATTATTATTCGCTTTTTACTGGAAATGGCTAGCCATAGTTTACCCAGTAAATGAGAAATTCCAAAAACGGTCATAAGATAATAACCCTTTGGTCTCAATGATTTTATACAGGCGGAAAAGGCAGTTTTACCAACTGTGTCAAATATGATATCGTAGGTTTCTTTTCTATTGGTAAAATCTTCTTTTGTATAATCGATTACCTGGTCGGCTCCAAGCGATTTTATCATTGCTAAATGTCTGCTGTGACAAACTCCGGTAACCGATGCTCCATAATATTTGGCTAGTTGTACTGCATTGGAACCGACTGACCCGGCTGCACCATTAATTAGGACTTTCTTTCCTTTTGAAATCTTTCCCTTCTTAAGAAAATGCATGGCCGTATGTGCTCCAAAGGGTACGACGGCAGCTTCCTCGTAGGTCATGTTAGATGGTTTGGGTGCAATGAATCCATTCTCTGGAAGACATTTGTACTCAGCGTATGCACCAAACCCGGCCCCATAGGAAGATGCAAAAACTGGCTCTCTTTTTTTAAAGCCTTTGACGGAAGGCCCTATGTCTTCAACTTTACCGGCCAGTTCCATGCCCAGGATGGTCTTTTTGGGTTTTCGTATACCAAAAAGTAAACGTCCGGGGATGCTCA
>JAHEJC010000485.1 GCA_024639065.1 Lewinellaceae bacterium
GAAAGTTGTTAGCCTATTCCTGGATTCGTTGAAATTAGGGTTTAGTCCTTAATTAATCCTGTGTCCAAAATAAAAATACGGATCAATTTGATTTTTTTGGCATCTTAATTTAAATAGGCAGATTCTATCCCAAATTCTTTATAAATACAATGGGAGTCTACCGTATTTGTATATTTATCTTATTACAGGATATATTATTGCCGAGATCATGCATTTGGTTTATATACAAGGAGACACCTTAAAGGTGACTATGGTTGCAGGGACGTCAGCTCAGAACCTGCCAGACTCGTCAGTTTTGTTCCGTTTTAATGAATATTAAATCAAAACAAATTACTTGAAACCTTTTTCCGATCAAAAAATAATCGATTCCTGGAGAAAGAATGCTTTTCCCTGGATAACTGCCTTGGAAAATGAAGAAATAGCCAGCAGAGTCAATGTTACCAACCAGGCCATCATTAATGCCGTTTTAATTGAAAGTCCAAAGAAAGTGTTGGACATTGGTTGCGGTGAGGGCTGGTTAATCAGACGATTACAAGACCACGGAATAGTCGGAATAGGTATTGATATTGTTCCTGAGCTTATTGAATATGCCCGTCGAAAAGAAAAAGGTCAGTTCCTAATTTTAGCCTATGAAGACTTGTCTTTCGCATCGATTGGTCAGACCTTTGAAGTGATCGTTTGTAATTTTTCTTTGTTGGGCAAAGAATCGGTGGAGCACATATTTCAGCAGGCTTACCAATTATTGGATGAAGGCGGTGCGTTCATAATTCAAACGGTCCATCCAGAAGTCGCAAATGGAATGAATGAATATAAGGACGGATGGAGGACTGGTTCGTGGGCTGGGTTTAGTAAAGAATTCGTGGATCCGGCGCCTTGGTATTTTAGGACAATAGACTCCTGGAAACGATTATTTCTGGATAACGGGTTTTTAATTTCAAAAATAATTGAACCATTCAATCCACGAACAAACGATCGGACATCATTGATCCTTAAAGCAATAAAAAAATAATTAGATTTGGTATAAGAGACAAAAATGCAATTTTTTGTCAAAATGGAGCCAAAATCTTAAGGTATATAAAGCTGCAACATCAAAAAGGGAGTTCTCCCCATCGCTCGGTAAAGTCATCATATCTCTTTTTATCCCTCTCTAGCATTTTGGCAAATCTAGGATCACTCTTAAAAGGTTCAAATAAAGGGTTTTTGATGAAGGTGAGGTAATCACAAAAATTAGGATTTGAAATGAAATAATTATCCCACGCGCTGAAGAATCCCTCCTTGTCATTCATCAAGGCAGCTAAAATGATATGTTTGTGGGTTACTTTATCATATTCTCCATTGGCAATATATAAAAGCTCTTTTAGTATAGGATAAATAGGCAGGCCTGCCTTTTCGCGTCCCTCTATAAAAGCAATAGCCTCCTTTTTGTCACCGTAGATCAGCAAAGCCCGGACGTAGCGAAAATGACTCTGTACGTTATATTTATTTTCCTCCATCTCCATGGCTCGGTGAAAAGATTGAAAGCCTTCCTCCACAAATCCCAGCTTTATTTGATATGCGCCACGCAATCCGTGAGAATTGGGATTAAGTGGGTCTAATTCGATTGCTTTTTCAACGCAAGAAAGTGCTTGTTCAAATAACCCACACCCTCCATAAACTTGACAAATATTGTAGTAATAGTAAGGGTCTTTTGGACTTAATTGGATAGCCCTTTTGTTATAATAAAAAGCACTATCCCTATCGCCACTTTTATCTGCTAAAATACCCTTCATATAGTTGGTGAAAGCGGCTTTAGGATCCAATTGATAACCCTTAATAGCATAAGCAGTTCTTAGTGAATCATATTCCTTCGGGGGGTCAGTAAGACCTGTATATACTCCGTTAAATCTGGCGTCAAGTAGATCAGCCAGCCCGGAATAGGCCAGTGCAAAATTGGGATCTAAATCGATGGCTTTTTCATATAGACTATAAGCTCGTTTAAAAGCAACAGAATCATACTTTGAATAATAATCATTTATTGCAATAAATTTAGCTTCAATAAAATAATCATAAGCTTGAGAATTGTTGGGTCTGGTGTCATGCTCCAACTTAAAATCTAGTTTTTCACTAATAGATTTGGCAATTATTTCTGACAGCTCATCCTGTATGTCAAATAACATTTTTTGGGGAACTGAACGATCAAATTTTTCGGCCCAGATATGAAAACCATCCGCTTTGATCAACTGGGCATTGATCCTCATATCATCTCCTATCTTTTGCACACCAGCTTCCAGGATATAGTCTACATGTAGTTGTTCAGCAATTTCTGGAATAGTCAGATCGGTATTTTTAAATTTCATAACTGAGGTGCGCCCGACCACTAGGAGCTCTGGTATGGATGCCAAATTAGTTAGAATTTGATCAGTCATACCTGCGCAAAAATATTCCTGATCCTGATTATCACTCATGTTGGTGAAAGGCAATACAGCTATCGAATTTTCCAAAAGCCTGTCTTCTGCGAGTTCGGATTGTTTCGAAATATTTTGCACTAAGAAAATAATTCCCAGAACTGCTGCAGCAAGAACAGCCCACCATCCATATTTATTTTTAAATTTTAATGTCGATCCAGATTTGTAACCTACTGGGATTTTTTCTACCTCTATAGCATAAACTTTCACCGGTCTGGAGACATTCTTTAAGAAAAGTTCATTGATATAGGTAGTCTTGATTTCTGGTTTGTTTCGGATATTGTTATAGACCATTTCTGATACTAAAACCTGACCACTTTTTGCTTTTCCTTCGATGCGGGAAGCAATATTGATTCCGTTTCCATACAGTTCTTTTCCTTCAATCACGACTTCACCAGCATGAATACCGATATGCAGATCAAAGCCATCAATTGGCTGTGTTTCTTGAATCAACATTCCGGCACAATACACGGCATCAGTTATGGTTTCAAATGAAGCGAGTATGCCATCGCCTATTTCTTTCAGCAATTGACCATTGAACTGTTTAAGTAATCGTTGATGTAAATATTTATTTTTTTTTAGGAGGGTCAGCGCATCTTGTTCATTGGCTCCCATGAGTGCAGTATATCCGACTATGTCAGAAAACATGATAACAGCGATCCTTCTAGACTGAGGCATTGAGACTAAATTTTTCCTTTACAAGTTAGCAGATTTGAATGATCTTCAATTGTTTGATTGTGCCAATATTAATTTAACACTCCGCCAATTTAAAGAAATTGGTTAATGTTTATGTCTGAACTAAAAAAGACCAAACGCTAAAAAGATAACGTTTGGCTTTTTTGATTTCCAACAAATTAAATGCTTGGATCCGGCGGCGTATTCGGATTATTTTCCCGTTCTATGGTTGGATAGGGATAATAATTTCGGTTGCGTTCGTTGGTGGTATTTGAGGCTTGCGGTACTTGAAAATCAGGATGAAATCGTCTACTGTGCTCTAGTCTCATTCCGGTAAGGAACATTTCAATAGCACGGTTTTTATAGATTTCTTCTAATACAGCATTTTGATTTCCACTATCTCCATCCCATGCAGGCAGATTGGCATTTACGCCCAATGGATCGTCCGATTTCATACGTACTTTATTTAGTTCGGTTACTGCATTTGCCAAATCATTCTGACGTGCATAGGCTTCTGCTTTGTTAAGCATCAATTCTCCATTCAGATAAACAGGTATTGATGAAGTGGCTGTTGAAAAGAAACCTAACATTTCACTTAAAGCTTGACCGCCAGCATCGGCTAGGGCAAATCCTGCATCACCTCCCAGGTAAAAATCTACCCGTCCATCTCCGTCTTCCGGAATATAATCTCCCAGTAATCCAAAATTGGTTTGAGGATCCAGGTCTGCTGAATTCACGGTCCGGTTCCAAACCGGATTTACATTGTTGGCATCATATCCAAACATGGAAGGACTATCTCCTGAATTGAGTACGGCATCAGCACTACTTATGGACCCACTATAATCACCAGCCATCAAGCTGTAGCGAGACAAGAATGCGTTGATGCTATTTAGCAAATTTCGATCTTCTCCCAGCACTTCTGATTGAAAGTCCGCAGATACCCCGGAAGAAATCGCATCACGACCTTCCTTAAGTAGTCGAATACATTCTGCGAGCACAGCGGACCGATCGCTAAATGAAGCCGCACCATCAGAAGCATTGTTTATGGGTACTTGTTCAAACATTTGAGCTAGGTGTCCCAGGCACATCGCTTTGTAAAAATTGGCAAAAGCCCGAATACTATTTTTGGTACTATTGGACATTTCCACATTATCGATATTAGCAATCAGTGATTCGGCCATACCCTTCGCTCGTAACAAGGTGACCCATGGATTGGTGATACCTCCACTAATACCTTCGAGTTCTGCACCACCTCTAGCTAAATCATTAATGTTTAAGAATGTATTGGTCACCCCTAGCTCCCTGGTAGTAATGCCCGGTGCTTCAATGACCTGCCTCAGTGCAGTTACCGTATAATATTGATTCAACCCAACACTTAAGGCAAACAGTCCATCTTTGGATCCGAAGATAATTTCTTCGGTTGGATTATTTGGATTGGGAAAGTCCGTGTCACAGGCTGTTGTACCTAAGGTGACCAGCGCGATAAGCGCAACCAGTTTTATATATATTGTATTTTTCATTATTTATTCTTTGAGGGTGATTTAGAAATTAGCT